>JAXDZV010000001.1:0-12055 GCA_034086705.1 Eubacteriales bacterium
CGTGTTCGCCGCAGATACCGCAGTGCAGGGTAGGACGGGTCTTTCTGCCCAGTGTAACGGCCATTTCCATCAGCTTACCAACACCGATTTGGTCGAGTTTAGCAAACGGGTCATTCTCGAAAATTTTAGCGTCATAGTAAGCATTGAGGAACTTTCCAGCATCATCGCGGCTAAATCCATAAGTCATTTGTGTCAGGTCGTTCGTGCCGAAGCAGAAGAACTCTGCATCTTGTGCGATGACATCAGCTGTCAGTGCAGCTCTCGGAATTTCTATCATTGTACCGACTTCGTATTTTAATTCAACACCGGCTGCGGCGATCTCAGCATTTGCCGTTTCAACGACAATCTTCTTAACAAATTTCAGCTCTTTGTCGTCGCCAATCAACGGAATCATAATTTCGGGAACAATTTTCCAATCGGAATGTTTCTTTTGCACATTGATTGCCGCCCGAATGACTGCCTTTGTTTGCATTTTCGCAATTTCCGGATATGTGACGGACAAGCGGCAGCCACGGTGCCCCATCATCGGGTTGAATTCATGCAAAGAACTGATGAGTGTTTTAATCTCTTCAACAGTTTTTCCTTTTTTATCAGCTAAAGCGCGAATATCAGTTTCTTCGGTAGGAACAAACTCGTGCAACGGGGGATCCAGGAAACGGATGGTAACTGGATTTCCTTCCAAAGCTTCGTATAGCTTTTCAAAGTCGCTTTGCTGATACGGCATGATTTTGTCCAGAGCTTCCTCTCTTTCCTCCACTGTGTCAGAGCAAATCATCTCACGGAAGGCGGCAATACGATCCGGCTCAAAGAACATATGCTCTGTACGGCACAGGCCGATACCTTCTGCTCCGAGTTCTCTCGCTTTCTTGGCGTCCGCCGGGGTATCTGCATTGGTTCTGACACCGAGTTTGCGATATTTGTCGGCCCAGGCCATAACACGCCCGAAATCTCCACTGATAGAGGCGTCCACTGTGGGGATGATTCCATCATAAATGTTACCGGTAGAGCCATCAATGGAGATCCAGTCTCCTTCATGGAAGGTCTTACCAGCCAATGTGAATTTTTTGTTTGCTTCATCCATGGCAATGTCGCCACAGCCAGAAACGCAGCAGGTTCCCATACCGCGTGCAACTACTGCTGCATGGGAAGTCATACCACCACGGACAGTCAAAATTCCTTGAGATGCTTTCATGCCGGTGATATCTTCCGGAGAGGTTTCAAGACGAACCAAAACAACTTTTTCGCCTCTTGCCTTCCATGCTTCGGCATCTTCAGCGGTGAAGACGATTTTTCCGCAAGCAGCGCCGGGAGATGCTCCCAAACCTCTGCCAATCGGTGTTGCGGCTTTGAGTGCCTTTGCGTCGAACTGTGGATGCAAAAGTGTATCGAGATTTCTTGGGTCAATCATCAGAACTGCTTCCTGCTCGGTTCGCATTCCCTCGTCTACCAAGTCACATGCAATTTTCAATGCAGCCTGCGCAGTTCTCTTACCGTTTCGTGTTTGCAACATATATAGTTTCCCGTGTTCCACGGTGAACTCCATATCCTGCATGTCACGGTAATGGTTTTCTAACGTCTTGCATACATCCTTAAATTGTGCAAAAGCTTCCGGGAATTTTGTCTGCATTTCGGAAATGTGCATCGGGGTACGAACGCCGGCAACAACGTCTTCGCCCTGTGCATTGGTTAAAAATTCGCCAAACAAGCCGTTTTCGCCTGTAGCCGGATCACGTGTGAACGCAACGCCTGTGCCGCAATCGTCGCCCATGTTACCAAATGCCATCATTTGCACATTGACGGCGGTGCCCCAGCTATACGGAATATCATTATCGCGACGATAAATATTCGCACGGGGGTTGTCCCAAGAGCGGAAGACTGCTTTGATGGCAGCAAACAATTGCTCTTTCGGATCATCCGGAAAATCGGCGCCCAGCTGTGCCTTATATTCAGCTTTAAACTGATTTGCAAGCTTCTTCAGGTCATCAGCATCCAGCTCAACGTCAAACTTAACGCCCTTTTCTTCCTTCATTTGATCGATAAGCTTTTCAAAATACTTTTTACCGACTTCCATAACAACATCGGAGAACATCTGGATGAATCTGCGATAGCAGTCCCATGCCCAACGCGGGTTGTTGGACTTTTCTGCAATCACATTGACTACCTCTTCGTTCAAACCAAGGTTCAGGATCGTGTCCATCATACCAGGCATGGATGCTCTCGCACCGGAGCGGACGGAAACCAGCAACGGATTCTCATGATCACCGAACTTTTTCCCGGTAATTTTCTCCATTTTTTCGATATTTGCCAAAATTTCCGCCTGAATTTCGTCGTTGATTTTCTTGCCGTCTTCGTAATACTTAGTGCAGGCTTCGGTTGTAATGGTGAAGCCTTGCGGTACCGGTAGGCCGATGTTTGTCATTTCGGCGAGGTTCGCGCCTTTTCCGCCGAGAAGCTCACGCATATTTGCGTTGCCTTCGCTGAAAAGATACACGTACTTTTTGCTCATGTTTCATATCCTCCGATTTTAAAATTGTTGACGCGGTTGTGTGCGCCGCACGATGTCTTATCCGTCGCGGGCATCAACCGTTATTATACCATACAGGTCGGGCGTTGACAAGATATTTGCGTTATTTTTTACTTTTTTTCATTTTTTTTGGCGGCAAAAAGAACAGAAACCGTAACTGTGTGTAAAAATTGCACAAGAATCGGCCAAAATGAAAAAAAGCCTTGTGCTTTTCTGAAAAACATGATAAAATTTTCCGTGTATTATTTATTTGATGTATATGGTAATTGATTACAAAATGCGAGGAAACGCTGCGTATGAAAGAAAAACTTTGTCGTTGCTGGGCACGATTGCGCGCCAATGAATACTTGTATTTAACGCTGGCCTTTTTAATTCCGATTGTAATTATGTACGTGATTTATATATTCATGACGGTATGGCCATTTGGCAAGTATTCCTGCATGGTTTTGGACCTGAATGGGCAATATGTCTACTATTTCGAAAAACTTCGGGATGTTTTGACGCAGGGTGGCTCTTTGCTTTATGCCTGGGAGCGTTCACTTGGCGGTGAGTTTATGGGCATCTTTGCCTATTATCTTGCGAGCCCGCTGTCTTGGATTGTTTGTTTGTTTCCCAAAGAATTGATGACAGAGGCAATTCTTTGTCTTTTGCTTGTAAAAATGGGCCTTTGCGGGTTTTGCTTTGGTCTGTATTTACATCACAGGCGTCCGGGGAGCCGTTTTGGCATTGTCGTTTTTTCAGTACTGTATGCGATGAGCGCTTATGGTGTGATTCAGAGCATGAATACTATGTGGATCGACGCAATGTACCTTTTGCCTCTTTTGGTGATGGGAATCGAAAGACTTGCAGATGCCGGGAAATATAAGTTGTTTACATGTGTACTGGCACTGACGATTCTTTCAAACTTTTATATAGGGTATATGATGGCTATTTTCTCAGTCATCTATTATTTGTGTTATTATTTTTCACGCCATTCAATTCGGCGTATCGGTCGTTTTTTCCGTATTTCCCTGCGTGCTTTGTGGAGCGGTATCCTTGCGGTGCTTATCAGCGCTATTATTCTTTTACCGGCGCTATACTCGTTGGGGTTCGGAAAAAGCGATTTTCAAAATACAGACTACTCGTTTTTACAACGATTTGATTTTTTGGATTTCTTCACCAAGTTGCTGCCCGGTTCATACGATACGGTTCGCCCGGAAGGATTACCGATTGTATATTGCGGCATGTTGACTTTGCTGCTGCTTCCGTTGTATTTCTTTCTCCCTTGCATTAAACCACGTCGTAAAATTGCTGCCGGGACCGTGCTCGTTGTCTTGTTGATGAGTATGAATATTTCCACGGTTGACATTTTTTGGCACGGTATGTCGACCCCTAACTGGCTGAACTATCGATACAGCTTTGTTTTTTGCTTTGTAATGCTGCAATTGGCCTGGGAAGTATTCCGACATTCCGAACAGTTGCGCTACCGACAGATTCTCAGCGTCGGGTTTGCACTGCTGTGCATGATTGCAGTAGTGCAAAAGTTTGATTATGCATATTTGTCAGATTATTATTGTATATGGATTAGCCTAGGGGCGGTGGGGCTTTATTTGGCTGCTTTTTACTTTGTTAAAAACAAAAATGCTTCCAGGAAAGCAGGTTCTGTGTGCTTAGCAGTTATTGTTACACTGGAAATGTTTGCAGCGGGTCTTTGTAACCTTTCCGATTTAGATGACGATGTACGGTTTGGGAAACGAGACGCGTATGCACAGTTTATGGCACGGCTGCGTACGGTGACGGGAAAAATCAATGAGAATGACGATGGTTTGTTCCGTATGGAAAAGACGCTGCACAGAAAAGTGAACGATCCGTTAGCCTTACAAATGAACGGAATTTCCCATTCCACCTCCACTTTAAATACCTCGGTGATCTCTCTGCTGCAGCAGATGGGGTATTCTTCCCGTTCGCATTGGTCTAAGTATATGGGTGGCAATCCGGTTTCGGATGCATTACTCGGCATCAAGTATATTATCACGGAGAACGACGTTGCCTCGAATGTGACAGAAAAACAGCTGTATGAACGGCTGTATCGTTGTGCATATGAAACTGAGGACGGGTTAGCCGCTTATGAAAACCCGTATGCACTAAATATTTTATACACTGTAAATCCAGTAGTGCTCAGTGTGGAGCTCGATGCATACCAGACGCCTTTTGAACGTTTAAACGCTATTGTGACCGCTATGCTTGGAAGCAAGGAAACGGTGCAGCTTTTCCGCCCTGTCAGTACCGAAATTAGCTATGAGCAATGTACTGCCGGATATGCATCTGGGCATAGGATGTATAAAAAAACAGACAGTGCAGAGGATGCCAGTGTGACACTGAGCGCAAAAGCGACAACGCCGGGCGAATATTATCTGTATATTCCATCAGAGTACCCGCGCGAGGCGGATTTGGTGTGCAACGGAAGCGCGTTTGGCAGCTATTTTGGAAACGAAACAAGATGCATTTTAGATCTTGGAACATATGAGAGCGGACAGGATATTTTGCTGCAACTGAAATTAAAAGAGGAAAATTTGTATATGCGGAACAATGTGACGTATATATATTACTTGGATGAAGCGTTATTCAATAACGTGTTGCTGACGTTGGCACAGGGCAATGTTTCCGTGACAGAGCATGATGACACCCACATAAACGGCACATTTCTGACGGAGCAGAGCAATGAGCTCCTCTTCACCAGTATTCCGTATGATACGGGGTGGCACGTTAGCGTAGATGGCAAAAAGGCGTCGGTTGTTAAAACATTGGGAGCATTGCTTGCTGTGGATATAACAGGACTGGCAGTGGGAGAGCATACGATCTCAATGTATTATCTGCCGGATTGTCTTGTATTGGGCGCAGGGCTTACGGTTCTTGGCTGTATGCTGTTTGCGCTGACGATTTTGTTGGAATATTTGTACAGAAGGCGCAGAATGCTGCGGGTTTTGTCGCATTCAGGTGCGCCTTTGCCGGATGGAGAAGATGACTCGCAGCAAACAGAAAGTGCGCTGGACCTCCCGCAGGATTTGCCGTCGGCTCAACTCGATGCCGCGGATGAGCCGCTGCCTGTATCCGCATTGCAAACAGACGAAGATGACGCGCTTTTACAGCAGAATGAAGGAGTTTCGCTGCAGGAGCTCAGTGTGCTTGCTCAAGAGTCGCAGGAGGCTGCGTGCGAGCAAGCAAAGTGTGAGGAGTCCGACGGAAAGCCAAACAAGAAACAGCGTAGAAAAAAGAAGCAATCCCAAACAGGGCCAACGGAGAAGATATAACAAAAAACGTTCGTCGCGATATTTCGTGACGAACGTTTTTGAAATATTTCGATGGATTCATTTTGTTTTGTGATCTTTGCAAAAAATACCGAGTGCCCACGTTGCAAAAATTATAACGGCAACGACCAAGAAAATGCCGATCATTCCCTTTGCCATATAGGGCAGGGAAGCAAGCAGCCCATCGACGGAAAAGTGAAATTGCATATTTTTCCTCCATGTATCGTTTATATCTTATTTTTCATCGTGCGATCATATTTAAAATGATCCCCCCGGCGATAACTGAGGCAATCTGTCCGGACACATTTACTCCTACTGCATGCATGAGCAAAAAGTTTTGGTTGTCTTCAGCCAGTCCCATTTTGTGTACGACGCGCGCTGACATCGGAAAAGCTGAAATTCCTGCAGCACCTATCATAGGATTGATTTTCTTGTGTTTTGGCAAAAACAAATTCAACACTTTTGCAAATAGGACGCCGCCGGCAGTATCAAAGATAAAGGCAACCAGTCCCAGCAGAATGATGAGCAGTGTTTCCGCGGTGAGAAAATATTCTGCTTGCAGCTTGGTTGCAATCGTCAATCCCAAAAATAAGGTGACTAAATTTGCCAGTACCTTTTGTGCTGTTTCCGATAAAGCGCCGAGAACACCGCATTCACGAAGTAGGTTTCCAAACATTAAAAAACCAATCAAGGCGACGCTGCGCGGAGAGATGATGCCGGTTATCACCGTAATTACGATAGGAAAAAGGATTTTAGTTAGGCGAGAGACGCTTTTTTGACGGTATTCCATGCGTATTTTTCTCTCGTTTTTTGTGGTAAGCAGCCTGATGACCGGCGGCTGTACCAATGGCACCAGTGCCATATAGGAATATGCGGCAACCATGATGGCACCGATATATTTTGAGTTGAAATAATTCGCAACAAAAATGGATGTTGGTCCGTCTGCCGCGCCGATAATACCGATGGAAGCAGCATCTTTGAGCTGGAAACCGAACAAGGAGGCAAGGCTCATGGTGAAGAAGATACCAAACTGCGCGGCTGCCCCAAAAATCATTAGCTTTGGATTGGTCAGGAGCGGTTCAAAATCGATCATTGCACCGATTCCCACAAACAACAATAACGGAAATAACTCATTCGCAATTCCGGCATCAAATAAGACACTCAGCGGTCCTTCTTCTACACCGCTTTGATATATCTGTGTAATGGCGCCGGAAAAAGGGAGATTTACCAGAATTGCGCCAAAGCCCATGGGTAGCAGCAGGGAAGGTTCCATGTTTTTTCGGATCGCAAGGTAGATGAGCATTCCCCCTATACACCACATAACAACTTGTTGCCAGGTAATATTGGTGCAATTGGAAAACAAATCGCCGATTTGTTTGCAAAAAGCAGTGAAAGCAGGAATAAAGTTTGACATGATGCCTCCTAAAAATATTCAAAAAAAGACTTCCATCGGGAAATGCCCGATAGAAGTCTTGCCTTTTCAGTCTTAAGCGGGCAAATATAAAATTTGCCGGAATGACGCCGAAGACGCGTGGTTCGCAGGCTACTCCCGTTCCATCGTTTGTACAGCGTTGTCATTATACAAAAAAGGAAGGGGGAAGTCAAGACATTTTTGAAAAAAGCGAAACAGTGGTAGCGATTCATTGCAAGTATGTTTGCATTTTTAATTTGCCGGAGCAATTGACATTGAGAGCATTTTATGTTATTTTTTATAAGCAGGAACCAGTTATATATTCCTGTGTTAGAGAAGAAGAGGAAAAAAACGATGACCTTAGATGAAATGCAAGTTGGGCAAAGTGCAACGATTGTTTCTGTTGGCGGAGAGGGCGCGCTGCGAAATCGATTGATAGACATGGGGCTTATTCCACGAACAAAGTTAACTTTACATAAGGTTGCACCGATGGGCGATCCGATTGAAATACAAATTCGAGGATACGAGCTCACGTTGCGCTTAGAGGATGCGGCAAATATCGTAGTTTTGCTGCAAACTGAGCCTTGTGATGCGGAGGCAAGAAAATGAAATTTGCACTTGCCGGAAATCAGAATTGCGGAAAGACCGCTTTGTTTAATGCATTGACTGGCATGCGCTGTCATGTCGGAAATTTTCCCGGTGTTACTGTGGAGCAGAAAGTAGGACAGATCCGTGGGAAAAGCGGATGCAGTGTTGTAGATTTGCCGGGAATATATTCACTGCGCCCGTACACGCAGGAGGAAATTGTAACACGTGATTATCTGTTGCAAGAGAAGCCGGATTGTATCATCAATATTATAGATGCGACCAATATTGAAAGGAATTTATATCTGACACTGCAGTTGCTTGAGCTGGAAGTTCCGACGGTCTTGGCATTGAATATGATGGATGAAGTTCGCGCAAACGGTGGAACGATTGATGTTGAAACACTCAGCTCGGAGCTGGGGATTGCAGTTGTTCCGATCAGCGCAATCAAAGGGGAGGGGGTATCAGAGCTTATTGATCGCGCTATGGAAACCGCACGCGAACATGTGTTGCCGATTCGTGCAGACTTCTGCGGAGCAGACTCTGCTGCGCACCGATGCATTCATGCTGTGATGCACTTGGTGCAGGATCATGCGAAAGAACAAGGGCTTCCGCTTCGCTTTTGCGCCTCGAAATTAATTGAGAGCGACAATGATATGGCGGATCGATTGCGCATAGACAAGAATGAGCGGGAACTGATTGAGCATTGTTTGGTTCAATTAGAAACGGAATCTGGCTTGGATCGTAATGCGGCGTTGGCTGATATGCGTTACACATTTATTGAATCTGTGGTAACGGCAGCCGTTGTCAAGAGTAAAGAAAGTCGGGAACATCGGCGTTCTGTTGCGATTGACCGGATTCTAACCGGAAAATATACTGCAATCCCCGTATTCCTGTGTGTCATTTTGTTGATTTTTTGGTTGACGTTTAATGTAGTCGGCGCAGGATTACAACGTCTTTTAGGAAGCGGCATTGAGCAGTTGAGCAATGTTGTTGACACGGCGCTTACTAACTACGGTATCAATCCGGTTATACATAGTCTTGTGATTGACGGCATTTTTAACGGTGTTGGTAGCGTGTTGTCTTTTCTGCCGGTGATAGTTACCCTGTTCTTCTTTCTTTCTGTTTTGGAGGACACTGGCTATATGGCGCGTATTGCTTTTGTAATGGATAAATTACTGCGCCGGCTTGGTCTTTCCGGGCGGTCTTTTGTGCCGATGCTGATAGGATTTGGCTGTTCTGTGCCTGCTATCATGGCATCGCGAACTGTTTCCTCAGATCGTGACCGTAAAATGACTATGCTGCTGATTCCTTTTATGAGTTGTTCGGCGAAGATACCAATTTATTCCGTCTTCACAGCAGCTTTTTTCCCGGGCAGGGGTGCTCTGGTCATGTTTGCGTTGTACTTTGGCGGTATGGTGCTGGCGATTCTTACGGCGCTTGTATTAAAATCTACTTTGTTTCGTGGCAAGCCTGTACCGTTTGTTATGGAACTGCCGAATTATCGTTTCCCGTCGCTGCGCAGTGTTGCGCTTTTGCTTTGGGAAAAAGCGCGCGACTTTTTGCAGCGTGCTTTCTCCGTTATTTTTATCGCTACCATTGTTATTTGGTTTTTGCAGAGCTTTGATTTGCATTTGAACCCTGTTGCAAATTCTGCAGACAGCTTGCTGGCCGGCGTTGGAAGAATTTTAGCCGTTTTGTTCCGCCCACTCGGATTTGGCGATTGGCGTTTTTCTACTGCATTGTTATCTGGATTTGTCGCAAAAGAGCAGGTGGTTTCGACACTTGCAGTTTTGGCGGGATGCGATGCGGGGGTCTTGTATACTGCCTTACCAACCATGTTGCCCTCCACACTGGCAGCCTGCAGCTTTTTGGCATTTACACTTTTGTACACACCTTGCGTTGCTGCGATTGCCGCGTTACGTAAAGAGTTGCACTCCCGTATGGCGACACTTGGTGTGATCTTGATACAGTGCGGTATGGCATGGATTGTGGCGTTTGCAGTTTTTAAAATCGGGGGGGTGTTTGTGTGATTGCGGATCTTATTGTTTTGATTTTCTTTTTCATTGGAATTTTTATTGCCGTATATTTTTCTGTTCGTGCCGGACGAAGAAAGGGTGGTTGCTGCGGCATTTGTTGTCGGTGCAGCCTTCAGATATGTTCAAGAGAAAGAAAGCAGTAAAGCGGCGTTTGTACATAATGTTTTCCATTTAGAGTAAGCACCTTTGGGGATAGCAGAGAGGAGAGGAAAATATGCAATTTCCTGAGATTGCAAAAAATTTCGGATTTGGTTGTATGCGGTTGCCGATGCGCGAGGGAGAGGTTGATTACGATATTTTCAATCAAATGATTGATCTCTTTTTGAAAGCCGGATTCAATTATTTTGACACAGCACATGGATATATTGACGGGAAGAGTGAGACAGCGATTCGTGATTGTTTGGCTGCACGGTATCCGCGGGAGGCATTTGTGCTTGCCAATAAACTTTCCGATCCGTATTTCGAGCGGGAATCAGATATTGTTCCATTATTTGAAGAACAGCTGCGTCTTTGCGGTGTTTCATATTTTGATATGTATTTATTCCATTGCCTGAACCGAACTTTGTACCAAAAACATAAGCGTTGTAATGCATTCGCCATTGTGCAGGAACTAAAGAAACAGGGCAAAGTGAAGCACATCGCTATGTCTTTTCATGACACGGCAGATGTATTAGACAAAATTTTGACTGAACAGCCCTGTATAGAAGCAGTTCAACTGCAGATCAACTATTTAGATTATGATGACCCGTCTATCCAAAGTAGAGCTTGCTATGATGTTGCCCAAAAGCATAGAAAGCCGGTGATTGTGATGGAACCGGTCAAAGGCGGCAGGCTTGTGAATCTGTCTGACGCCGCAGCGTCCGTATTGGATGCTTTAGGCGGAGGGAGTTACGCCAGTTATGCATTGCGCTACGCAGCAAGTTACCCCGGCGTTTTTATGGTCCTCTCGGGGATGGGAAATATGGACATGATGTATGACAATATAAAAACGATGCAGCAATTTGTTCCGCTTCACCCGGAAGAGTTGCAAGCGACCGATCAAGTGCGTTCTATTTTGCGCGCGGAAAAACAAATTCCGTGTACTGGCTGCGAGTATTGTGCGACTCCGTGTCCAAAGCATATTCCGATTGCAAAAATCTTTGCAGAATACAATGCATTCTGCACGGCGCGAACGTCGCGTGCTGTATTACGGGACACGCTTTTTGCTTTGCCCCGTGGTATTTCCGATTGTATCGGTTGCGGCAGGTGCGAAAAAATCTGCCCGCAAGGGATTCATGTCAAAGATCAATTTTCAAAGATTACAAATTGCTTAAAATAAGGACAATGATAACGCACCGCTTTGCCAGTGGTGCGTTTTTGCTTTAGAATATTTTTTGCAAGAGGATGAAGATGCTTGACTTTCTGGGGGAGCGGTGTATTGTCGCAGTTATCGATCGCGTCTGTCTTTGTGGTGCCCAATAAAAACGGGGTAAAATGGTTAAAATATGGATGTGCTTTTTAAAAAATTTTGAATCGGATCGTTTTGTCACTTATTTTGATGTAAAACTCGTTTGGAAATTTTTTTCTTCATCCCCTTTTTCAATGCTATACGTGGGGCGCAGAACGGGGGCAGCACAATTCTCAATTTATGTAAAATAGGAAAAGAGTGCTTCGCGTATTTTAGATTTCAACCATTGACATATACCCCGTAAGGGTATATAATGATAATACCCCGTTGGGGTATGTAAGGAGGATGTGACGATGTCTGATAAAGAAGTATGCGGATGCTGTGGAAAAACAACAGCTCGCTCAGATGAAGAACGCAAAAAGTTGATTCACCGCCTAAACCGAATTGAAGGGCAGATTCGCGGCATTCGCGGAATGGTGGAAAAAGATGCTTACTGTGCGGATATTTTAATCCAGTCTGCCGCTGTGAACGCTGCAGTCAATGCTTTTAATAAGGAGCTGCTGGCGAGCCATATTCGAGGATGTGTTGCCAGAGATATCCGTGACGGCAAGGATGAAGTAATTGATGAGTTAGTGGCAACTTTGCAAAAAATGATGAAATAAACGGAGGCGTTACAAATATATTATGGAGCAATATACAGTAACCGGTATGAGCTGCGCCGCCTGTACCGCCCGGGTAGAAAAAGCGGTATCAGGCGTGAAAGGTGTAACTTCCTGCTCGGTCAGCCTGCTGACTAATTCTATGGGCGTGGAGGGAACTGCC
>JAXDZV010000053.1:0-9528 GCA_034086705.1 Eubacteriales bacterium
GAATGTTCGGGACTTAGAGCCTTTTGAGTGCGGTGGACACCTATGGAACGGTTATACCTGCACCAGCTTCGGATATCCCTATACGATGCTGGAAGCAAAAGATGACGGATGCGTCTTTCAGGTGATGATTCTTATGAAAAATGGAGAACACGAAATTTCACTTGATGACGCAGACGTAAAAAACATTTTAGAAAGTCTTACACAAATAAATTAAAATGGAGGACTTATTATGGCAAAGCATAACTGTGCAATCTGTGGAGCAGAAGTAGGTCTGATCTCCGAACAAAAGCTGGCAGACGGCAATTATATCTGCCGCAAAGTATGCTCGAAGAAATGTCTGAAGATCTTCGATAAGGTCGAAGCAACACTGGATTCGGTAAAATCCCACATCGAGCAGGTGGAGTTCGGCACAAAAGTATGGAATCAGATCTTCGTACCGCTGAAAAAAACAAAGATCAAGGAAGAAAAGCTGAAGTACTTCGGCAAAAACGGTGCGCTGTGCGTTTCTCCTTCCACAGGACTTGTGGCTATTACGGAAAACCGCTATAAGATCTTTATCTTCGGGAAAACCACCATCGCCTGCGTTTATCGTCTTGCCGATCTGTACGGCTACGACTACGCTTACGAAAAGGTAAAGAATTCCGAAGGCAAGGAAGAGACCAAGCATTACTGTATTCTTATGTTCAACAACACACCCGGTATGTATGAGGTGCGTATGGAGATCAGAACTTCGAAAGAGTTTGACGAGATGGCGAAGTATTTCGATACCCAGTTCGGCATCCAGAAAACGCTCAGAAACATTAAGAACACCTGGAAGCATCAGATGGATGCTGCCAAAGCGGTTGCCGGAGCATTCAAAGCAGCCAAAGACGGAACCATGGATGAAACCAAAGCGGAAGCAACCATGGAAGCACTGGATGCCGCACAGTACGGCGACAGAACCGAATGGATTGCCAAGGCGGATGCGGCTCTTGCGAAGGTGGAAAAATAAATCTTAATTTGGAGGAATAATTATGAAGAAATTATTTGCAATTCTTTTAGCAGGAATGATGATTCTATCACTTGCTGCCTGCGACGGTGACAAACCCGACAAGGACGACACCACAAACCCGACGTCTACCGACAAAGTCAGCGAAGCGAATGAAATCAAAACAACGCTGTTCACCCTCGCATATGATGACAGCGTTTGGAACTGTCTTGAAGATGAACTCGCAAACGAAGAGGATTACTGCTTCGTCAATCTTCAGATACTCGATCCCGATGATTCGGAATATTATATGATTGATGCGGAAATTGAAGTGTCGCTTGAAGAGCCTTACGATTTCCGAGAGGACCTTGTATATTACGGCTTTGACCAGTATGAATACAAAGTAAACAATGCCTATGAAACCGTAAATATCGGAGGCGTTGACCTTCTTAAATACGATGACGGAGAAGACACGCTTGTTTACTTCAACCGCATCGAAGGTGCCGGAGCAACGGTTTGTATTGAGTTTGATGCAAAAGACATCACCGACAGCCGTATTGGAGAACTTCTCAAAGGACTGACAGTTACTCTTGAGGATGTGGACAATGAAGACGGTCCCTGGGAGTGGGAAGGCGAAGCATTTTCGACTGATGACCACAGCGTTACCGCCGGCACGTTTACGGTAAGCTCCGAATTCATTCCCTTCGAGGAATACATCTCTACATTTGAAACTTTTAACCACAGCATTGCTGCGGTAGGTGACAAGGTATATGTTCTGGTTGACGGCGAGCTCAGAGAGTGCCGCTTCGACGGTTCACAATTGTCTTTTGCACAAACGATAGAGCTTCCCGAAGACGACTATGAAATTATGCATGCAACTGCTGACGGTTCACTCTGGCTCAGCGGTTCCATGAATGACATCCTCTGTCTGAAAGACGGAGCTGTCGTAAATACCTATGAGGATATAGACAACCTTGCCATGCATCCCTCGGGAGCATGGGGCGTTGACTATTTTGTATCCAACGAATGCAAAATTGTAACCTTTAACGGTGATACCTACAGCGCAACCCCAGTAATCTTTAAAGAAGCAGACACGATCATGAATGTGAGTGTGGATGAAAACAACATTTATGTCTGTGCAAGTGCCGCAGATGACAGCGGACACAAGGTGTTTGTTTACAACAAAGATGGTGTTCTTCAGAAAACTCTTTGCGATGCGGAAGGCGAAGGGCTCGGCAGCATCACGTTTGTGACACAGACCGAAAACGGATATATCGGCTTTGACGGCAATATGAGAGATGTTCTTCTCTGGGATAACAACGGCACGTTTATTGCCGAAATCTCCGACAGCGATCTGTTCGATACGAACTATCCGTGGTTCTGTTCGTCTACTGTGCTTTCCGACGGCAGCATTCTTACCCTTATGACAGAAGAGCGGGAAGACAGATCCGCAACCGAGCTGATTGTATTTCAGGTCAAGGGTTTCTAAAATAAGAAATCATACGTAAATAAAGGGTGTATATCCGCTGGCAATCAATAGTGGTCACAAGGGGCGAATGGGCGGCTTTGCCTGCTCGCCTCTTATTTTGCGGAAAGGAACGGTTATGAAGAGAATCATATGCGTGCTGCTTTCTGTATGCATGCTCCTTTGTCTGGCGGCTTGCCAAGGGGATGTCGAGCATCCACGGGAGTCGGAAAGCACAGTATCGACCGAAAGTCAGGATTTAACCGAAAGCACCGAAAACAAACAAGGAGAGGATGCGGATGAAATGCGGGTACTGACGGTCAGTACTACGAGGAGGAATGCTATACCTATGATTTGCACCCCTATTATGTAAAGGCTGCAGACGGGAATTTTGTGTACTTGTTCTGTGAGGACGGTGAAGATGACCAGCGGGAGATGCGTCTGGTTGTTTTCAGCTTGAACGCGGACGGCAGCGTTACAAAGGCAGGCGAAATTCAAAAGTAGGTATTCATGCAGTACTGCACAACGGACAGAAATACCTCAAGGCTGACGGGGGGATTTCTGTAATTTGAGAAATACGCATAGCTCTTTTAATAAAATCGTCGGAAATACTGTGTTGTTGTGCTGTTATAGAAGCTGCGAATGTACTGACCGAATAAATCAGGCAAAGCGGGCAATGGAAAAAAAGCCTATGGTGGAATCAAAACGGTTGCTTCTTTGATTCTACTATGGGCTGTTTTTTTATTGTTCACTTTTTCAGAGTATAGAGCATATATGTAGTCTTGCGCATATACAGCAGAGAAACCGCCTCGCAAGCAGTATCTTTTGCGTGGCGCTTTTTCATACCCAAAATCGTGCAATCTATTTTGAATGAAATGCATATATTGATAATGAGAGCGGTTGTCTTTTCCAAAAAGAACCGCTTTTTATGGTGTGGCAGGAGGGTATATGAAACAAACATCCAAACAAAGCGTTTTTCTTCGCTGGTTGCGTGCAGCCGGAATCAGGGCTGTTAAAACGGTAGCACAGACGGCGATTGCTGCAATCGGTACAAGCGCCGTATTTTCTTCGGTAGATTGGAAGATGGTTGCAAGTACGGCTGCTTTGGCAGGTGTTTTATCAGTATTGACCTCTGTGGCTGGAATACCGGAGGTTGCGGATGTACAGCAGACAGACCAGGAGGTTGTTTGTAAAAAGGGGAAAAAAGGCTGAAACACAACGACGCCGCACCTCAATGTAATCTGAAAATTTTTCGATTGCATTGCCGGTGTTGTGCAGATGGAGTATCGTGGTATGCGTGGGCAAAAGGCGAAGCGGCAAAAATGCCGCTTCGCCTTTTTTATGGATGTGATTGTGTGTTTGACAAAGCTCAATTCTTTTGCTATAATACCATGCAGGACGTTTTAACCGAGAGCGGGGAGGAGTATTGTGCGAAAAAGGTGCAGCCAATGGATTTGTATTTTATCTGTTCTGTCGTTGCTTTTAACCGCTTGCGGCAAGCAGGAAAAACAATTTGCGCAAGGAGAAACGGTTCGCGCCAGCATTCTCCTTTCAGATGGCGGAGAAATAGAATTAGAATTGTATCCGGATTTTGCGCCGCAAACTGTTGCCAATTTTGTATCTTTGTGTGAGGAACATTTTTATGACGGGCAAATCTTTTATCGTGTGGTGCAAAATTTTTTGATTCAAACTGGTGATCCGACCGGGAGCGGCTATTATGGTTCAGAAAAGACCTTAACAGGAGAATTTGCGGCGAACGGATATACGGCAAACACATTGCAGCACGTCCGGGGGACGGTATCTATGGCGCGAAAGTCAAATGGCTATAATACAGCGACCTCGCAGTTTTTTATTTGTCTTGCGCAATGTAGTGCGCTGGATGGTGAATACGCCGCTTTTGGAACAGTTGTACAGGGGATGGATGTTGTGGATCGAATTGCTTCCGCGCAGGTTGATGCACAGTATAAGCCCACGCAGGACATAGTGATTCGTTCAATTCGGATAAAGTAAAGTGAGGAGGAAAAAATGAAGCGCGGTTTGTACAGAATTGTTTTGGGGTTGCTATGCTGTTTTCTGATACTGGTAAGTAGCGGATGCGGCAAAAGTGACAATGACCAAACAAAACAAAAAAATGAACAAGGAGATTCAGTGATTATGATTGAGATTATCATGCAGGACGGAAGTGTTATGAAAGCGGAGTTGTATCCGGATATTGCGCCGATTACCGTGGAAAACTTTGTTTCGTTGGCAAAAGACGGCTTTTATGACGGCTTAATTTTCCATCGTGTCATCCCGGGGTTTATGATTCAGGGGGGAGATCCACTTGGAACGGGATACGGTGGTTCTAACGAAAAAATCAAAGGCGAGTTTTCTTTAAACGGGGTTAACAATACAATTTCGCATCAGCGCGGAGTGATTTCAATGGCGCGCAGTGCAAACAGCTATAATTCTGCTTCTTCACAATTTTTCATCTGTGTGGCAGATAGCGATTTTCTGGATGGGCAGTATGCGGCATTTGGTCGTGTGACAGAGGGAATGGACGTTGCGGACAAAATTGCAGCGCAGTCACGCGATGCGAACGATAAACCCTATCAGGATCAGATTATTCAAACCATTCGTGTTGTAGAATGAAAAGTTGTGCAGGTGCCGCGAAAGCGGCGCCTGCACAAAATCTTATAAACAAGTTGAATGTATTTTCATAAAAATTAAAAAAAGGGTTGCTTTTTCTGTTTTGACGTGTTATAATATCTGAGCTTGACAGATATGGCCCGTTGGTCAAGCGGCTAAGACTCCGCCCTCTCACGGCGGCGACGGGGGTTCGATTCCCCCACGGGTCACCAGCATATCGTCGCGAATTCTCATCTTCGCGACGATTTTTAATTTCGATACACTTCATGGCTCCTTGTCACATATGTTTTTTGATCAAAAATTTTGTTGGAGTTAAAAAGATGGTAAAGAGAAGGCCTTGAAATGTATCGTTCCAAAAGCCTTACATGCAAGAACAGCAGCATGCAAGGTTTTCTTTTTTTAAGAAAGGGGGCGAAAAAGGCCACGTTGCATTTTATATCGGAAATGCCGCAATGTATGCGTTTAACTTGTGGCTCTCCCGGACTTTTACAAAAATGTTATTTCAAAGAATTCCCTGCCAATGAACGCCTTGCAACATATGGATTCGCTGCAAAGTGTCTTTTGTCTTTTCTCGCGCTGCAAGATAATTGGCACTGTCGCGGGCATTCCATGCCGCAATCAACTCTGCAATTGCTTCATCGGCTCTGTCAATTTGTGCATATGGGATGGAAAAAGACAGAATTCGAATTGCGTGGTCCCAATTTTCGTACAGAATATGAGGGGCTTCGCTGTTGTATGCGCGTGCAGCTTCGAAGGCATCCACGCTTTCCGGAAGCGCGTTTGCGTAGTTAACCAAATCCTGCGTAATATTCCCGATATATATCGTGTGTATCACCAGCAGCAGACAAAGAACTGTGAGAACCACGAGTGCTGTCCAAAAGCCTTTCATGGGGAATCCTCCTCTTTTGTCTCGTTTTTTGCAAGAAAAATGTCTCCGCTGTCATTTACTGCAAGCAAATAAACTATGCGATGATCTTCGATACCTTTGCTGCGCAAAATACGCAAAATATCTTTTTTACTGTACTGCAAATGCTGCATATTTCCAAAGCTGAAGCATCCTTGTACAATCAGTGGGTGTAAAATGCCGTTCTCCGATACGTTTACTGACATATCTTTTGGTTTCAGACTTGCGCAGGAGGCTTTTTCGATAACAGACACCTTACCGTTTTCTTCCATGATAGCATATGCTACTTCATCGATGTTGCCAACTCCGTTTTGACGCAATTGTGATAAAAGCTCTTCCGGTGAAATTCGTGCCCGCTCCAGTGCTTTTTGACGAAGTGTTCCATTGGCGATTAAAACACTTGGTACTCCCCAAAAGAATCGTTTACCAAGACGGCTGTGTACGATCAGGTAGGACAGTGCAACTTCCAAGCAAAGCAACAACAAAATCGGGAGAATGGCGCTGAGCAAAGGTATGTTGCTGTCTGCCACTGGCTGTGCCGCAAGCTCTGAGAGCAAAAGTGCTGTCACCAATTCGGATGGCTGCAGTTCTCCAATTTGTCGTTTCCCCATTAAGCGCATTGAAATTATGAGGAAAAAATAGATTATGATCGTACGGATAAAAGTTGTTACCATAAAAAATCACCTACACGGAGAGTATTTCCGAGCAGGTGATTTTTATGTAAAATATCTGTTTGGTTATTCAAGAAATTGTCTGCAAGACAGCTTTTGTCAAAGCGGAGCTATCGATTCCTGCGGTTTCGTACATGGTACATCCCGTCTTTGCACTGAGTGTGGGATCTTCTATGCCGAGAAGTAGCATTTTTTTTGAAAAAACCGATTCCACACGCAATAACTCGCTTTGCATGAGCATACCAAATCCGCCCTGTCGAATCCCTTCTTCGGCGAATACAAGCAGAGCTTTTGAGGAAACATCTTGTAATGCTATTTGCAGGGCGGCTGCAACGGACTGGATAGGGAGAAGTTGTTCGGTTACGATTACACCGGCTCGCACACCTTGCTGCGCCAGCATTTTTTGCGCTATACGAACCTGTTGTGTCTCATTTCCGTATGTAATAAATACAACGTCATCTGCCGGAGAGACATTACACAGCAAGTGTAGCTGTGGCAGATCGGTGAGCCCATACAGCATATCGGTATGTTCACCACCGCGGGCATACCGCACAGCAGACGGGGTTTTGCATGCAAAACAGTGCAGAAGTAAATGTTGTAGGGAACTTGCACGAACCGGTGCATATAGAGAAATTCCGTGTACATGCGAAAGAAAGGCAACGTCAAAAATTCCGTGATGAGTTACACCGTCGGCATCGTTGAATCCGGCGCGATCGATACACAGAGTTAACGGTTGCGATGTAATTGCAATATCATGCAGCAAATTATCATATGCTCTTTGCAAAAAAGTAGAATATACGGCAAAAACGGGGTGAGCACCATTGGCAGCAAGACCGGCTGCAAAGGTGACGGCATGCTCTTCAGCTATACCTACATCGAAAAAACGTTCTGGAAAATGTTCGGAAATGCTACTAAGACCTGTTCCGTCTGCCATCGCTGCTGTAATTGCAACGAGGTGCGGATCGTTTTCCATCGCCTGCAAAAGTGTTTGTCCGCAGATTTGCGAAAAAGATTCTTCTTTTGCAATCTGTGATGCCGTATTTGTGTTTGGCGCAACGGAATGAAAACGGTTGGGATCTTTTTGGGCCGGAGGATAGCCGAGACCTTTGCAGGTTTTGATGTGTACAACGACGTTGTCATGCAGCTGTTTTGCCTGTAAAAGTAGATTTTCCAGGCGTTTGTAGTCGTTTCCGTCAATAGGGCCCAAGTACTGAAACCCGAGATCTTCAATATAATTACTGCGGTAAATGATGCTTTTCACACTTTGTTTGACGTGGGTCAGCCGGCGGACCAAATGTTTTCCAACCAAGGGAAGCTTGCCGAGTGCTATGCGAATGGTACGTTTCAGTCGAAAATAGCGATTGCTGGAACGCAGTTTTGCGAGGTACGTTGCAAACTTTCCGGTATTAGGAGAAATAGACATCTCGTTTTCATTTAAAATGATAATCAAATGCTCACCGGTACGTACATTGTTGAGAGCTTCATGAATGAGTCCGCCGGTATAAGCGCCATCCCCGACGACTGCAATGTTGAAAACATCTTTCCCCAAAATTCTGTCTGCTTCGGCGAAACCAGAAGCAACTGAGACGGATGTGGAACTGTGCCCACTGATAAACGGGTCATGGATACTTTCGGATGGTTTGGGGAAGCCGCTCAGCCCACCGTTTTGTCGTAGCGTTGCAAATTCTTGCGCCCGCCCGGTAAGGATTTTGTGGACATAGCTTTGGTGACCAACATCCCAGAAAATGCGATCATGCGGCGTAGAAAAAACACGGTGCAGTGCAACAGAAAGCTCGACTACACCAAGGTTGGAAGCCAAATGCCCGCCTGTTTGTGTGACATGCTGGATCAAAAAATCACGTATTTCAGGCAAAAGCTGTTCAATTTGTTGGTCATTTAATGCTTGTATATCATCCGGTGACTGGATTTGATTGAGAATTTTATATTGCATACCGGACCTCGTTTTCTTTGTATGGTGAATGTAGTATAGCACAATTCTGCGGAGAATTCAAGAGCGCATATTTTTGCGCAGGCAAACCGGTTGCCGAGCAACTTTTTTTGCTTTCAGCGCATTTTTCTGCATTTGTTCACGAAAACGTAACATATTTACGATACAATATCTTTGATATTTTTTGCGCAGTGGGCGCAGCAGACGTCAGACACTCTGTGCTGACTATACGGAACGGGCCTCCGGGAGGAATAGAGAATGAAGCGCAAAGTGTGGTATCTGGGGCTGTTTTTTTTAATTACGTGTTCTTTACTTCTGGTCTCTGTCGGGTGCGGTTTTTCTCAGGATTTCAGTCAAACCCCAGCATATAGTGCTCTGTTTTCTGATCAAGACTCTGACACGCAGAAAACTTTGAAGAATTTAGTTATCAAACAAATTGAGGCATATAATGCGCAGGATCCGGAAGCGTATGCGTCGGCTATGGATTGGGACGAGCAAGACCGAACGTCGTTTTGTGAACAGTTTTGGCAAACTGCAAAAAATGTGCGTACCGAATTGTCTTTGGGCGCCTTGTCCGCGGTGGTGTTAGACAGCAATACAAGTCTGGCACAGGTTGGGGCTTTGGTACAAACTCGCTTGATACGTGTGGCAGATGGTGCAGTGATCGATGAGCACTATAATCAAGTTACCTATACCATGACCAGCCGTGATGGGACGTGGTATATCACCACGATCGAGAACGGCGCAGACCAGTATTACGATTGACGGATACGGGATAGACATGTTGCGGGCGCGGTCTGTGTTTCGCAAAAAAACCGCGGGGGGTTACCGTAATAAGGGGAAACGATGAAGATCTTAATGACGACAATGAAAATGGATATCGGTGGCGCTGAGACGCATGTCCTTGAGGTCGCTCGAGAATTGGCGCGCCGCGGTTTGGATATA
>JAXDZV010000073.1:0-4374 GCA_034086705.1 Eubacteriales bacterium
ATCCTGCTATGATATTCTTTTTCCCTTCACTCATTCTTTCTCGTCTGCGTCTTGCCATAAATATTCCTCCTATGATATTTTATATTCTATCATAGAATGTTTCTAATTTCCAGACTTTTTCTCACACTCTCCACTTATTGAGACACGCCCTTTTGTTTAATAAAATTACTCAATAGCAATTTTGCTTGTTGTATCAAGTTTTTTCTGTTCTTTTTTCGGAAGAACAATGGTCAAAACACCTGATTTATATTTTGCTTTTACATCTTCGGGAGTAACATCTCCGACATAAAAGCTCCTTGTACAAACACCGGCATAGCGTTCCTGTCTTAAAACTCTGCCTTTTTTGTCTTCTTCGTTCTTGTCAAGACCTTTTTCGGCACTGATTGTGAGATAACCGTCCTTCACATCAAGGCTAATCTCATCTTTCTTGAAGCCCGGCAAATCAACGGCAATTTCATATGCACCGTCTTTTTCGTGAATATCGGTCTTCATCAAATTTCTTGCGTGTTTTCCGTACAACGGATTATGTGCTCCGAAGAAACCTCCGTCAAAGAAATCATCAAACATATTTTCTCCAAAAATACTCGGTAACATAAGTCATTCCTCCAATTTAATATATTGTATTTTATATATAAAATCTTGCACTGCGGTTATGTCGCATCGCAGGATATTTTCTGTTTACTTTATATTATTACTCACTCATTGGACTCACTCCATTTCTTATCTTTTAACTATATTATACAATTTTCTATTGAAAAAACAATAAGTTCGTGGTACAATAAATATATAGTGTTTTGTGCTGTCGGCACAATAAAAAAAAGGAGTGATGCGGATGAGTAAACATAAATGGGAGAACTGCATCGTTCAACCGCTTATAAATGAATTTTTTGAACAGGATGATATAAAAAAACTTGCCGAAGATGTGGGAATTTTGCTTAAATGTCCGCTGTTAATAATAGATGAAACATTTCATATTGTCGCACATTTCAGTCCGCCCATTTTTTTCGACAGACTTTTTAAGGATGCGATTGCTTGCGGTATGATTACATATGAAATCGGTGCGATTATAAGCAAAAATGATGCCCTTTGTGCGGGAGAAGCCGACTATATTAAATTGGATGAGAGCGCATACAAGAGGCGTTTTGCACCGCTTATCAGCACAGGCGTAAGGCTCGGATATTTAATCTGTATTGATGCCGATGGGCATTTGCAGAAAATTTCGCCGGAAATTTGGCAACAAATCGAAATGATACTGTCCAAACAGTTATTTATTGAAGCAAGCAGGCAGGACAAACCGTTTGAAACAACAGAGGAAATACTTATGCATTTACTTGGCGGCGGTTTTCCGTCCGAGTCGTATTTTCGACTACAAACGGCAAATACATATTTGGCAGATTTCAAGCCTACGGCTTTTGCGCTTATTGACCTTACGGTTTACAATAATGAATATGTGGGAAAACGGCATCTGAAAGAGGAAATTGGGCGGCATTTTGCCAATTCACACGATTTTGTGTATAAAGGTGATGTGTTTCTTTTTCTGCACAGCGAGCACGATATAAATATATTTTCCGAGCTTGCAAAGGAATTTGGCTTAAAAGTAATCATATCCGACCCGATAAACAGATTATTTGATCTGCCGAAGCTTTATCGCACCGCACACGAAGCGCTTGAAATGCTTATTGAGGCTGACTTTGGCAATATGTTCGTATCATCTGTCGCAAATTTGAGAACGCCGTTGATGCTTAAAAATTTATCGCACAGAAAAGACCTTATTCCGCCAAAGCTTATAAGCCTTGCGGAGCACGATATGTCAAAGGACACAATGTATTTGGAAACGCTCTATTATTATCTGATAAGCAACCGATCGCTGAAAAAAACCTGTGACGCTTTATTCACACACCGCAATACCGTTTTGTACCGTATCCGCAGGATACAAGAGGATTTTTTGATTTCGCTTGACGATTATGCGATGCACACTGAATTGTTACTCGGCTCTGCATTATTGTTATTTGAAAGCAAAGGCGCTGCTTTCTTTACGAATATTAAAAATAATTAAAAAAGGAATGATTTATAATGAAAGAAAACAGAAAACTATTAAAAGAAGTGCTGAAGGACATTCGGCACGATATGACCGATGAAGAAGTTTTGAATCTTTTGGCTGACAGTAAAATTTCAATAAGTCCAAAAAATGAAAAAGAGAAATATACACTCGGACAGCGTGCCGCAGATAAAATCGCTAAATTTGCCGGGAGCTGGGCGTTTATATTTTCGTTTACGGGCGTTCTTATACTGTGGATGGCAGTAAATGCTGTGCTTGCTGCCAAAGCATTTGACCCGTATCCGTTTATCTTGCTTAACTTGGTTTTGTCCTGCGTGGCTGCCATTCAAGCGCCGCTTATTATGATGAGTCAGAACAGGCAAGAGGAAAAAGACCGTCACCGTGCCGAAAATGATTATAAAGTCAACCTTAAAACCGAAATTATGATAGAGGATATTTTTGATAAGGTTACGGCAATTTTGAAAAAGCAATCGGAAATGGAAAAGCAACTCGGCAATATACAGAATGAAAATAATATCGAACATATGAAAAAGTAGATACTGTATAATTTTCCCGTAGTTGCAATTATATATAACTAGACGCCCTTTTTGCTATTCTGCATATTTCTTAAAATTCTCAGCTTGTTCCAAAACTTCTTTATATACATCATCAATGGTAACAGGCGGATAACCATATTCGTCAAGAATGACAGCTAAATCAAATTGCAGATTTGCTTTTATATCTTCTCGCACTAAATAATCCGTATATTTTGATTTGTCGTCAATGATTTTTTTGATTTCTTTGGAAAGTTCTATCATTTTATCTTCAGGATATTCAAACTCATACTTCTTTGCAACAGCCTTCAAAATATCGTAAAAAGCTTTTTCTTCATAGTCAATACCCATACGCTTGAAAGAATCCTTTTCCTGCTTTAAGTCCTCTAAAAGCTGTGAAAGCTGCTCAGCAACATCGTCAAGAACTTCATTTGCATAAGCCTCATCACGACGGCGATTATTGTATTCGTCAACTACCTTGTTCATTCTGTCTGTGAATTCTACGCCCATTATCTTGTTAACCTTTTTAAATTCCTCAATTGCTTGGGACAATAGTTTTTGCAGCAATTTAATTTTAGTATTCGGAAGCTGAATAGCATTGATTTTATCGATATATTCATCGCTGAATATATCGACAGAAATATGCTTGCCGGTTTCAAACAGTTCCTCGATGCCGTCTGACTGTATTGCACCCTCCAAAAGTTCACGAACACGTGCATTCATTTGAGCAATATCCGGTGCATCACCCTTTGTCATTTTAAAAAGCACACTACGAACTGCACAGTAAAAATGAATGTAATCTCTGTCATCATCGGTAAGCGAATCGCTCGAACTGCATAAATTAAATGCTTGCTTCATTCTTCTGACCGCAGCCATAAACCTCAGTTCCATTTCTTCAGACAACTGAACATATTCAACGGCTCTTTTAAGACAATCAAGCTGCTCTTTCGGAGTGCCTGAGAAAAAGCTCCTACTGTTAAAATGACTAAACATTTGTCCGAGAACTTCTAATTGGTCTTTAACAATAGTAATGGACTGTTCCACGCCCTCAAATTCTTCGGTTTCAAAGTTGGTATATTTCTTGAGAGCCATATTCATATTCTTTTTAATACCGATATAGTCAACAATTAAGCCCTTGTCCTTACCCTCATAAACTCGGTTGACACGAGAAATCGTCTGTATTAAAGTGTGCTGTTGGATTGGCTTATCTATGTAAATAGTATCAAGCGAAGGTACATCAAAACCTGTAAGCCACATATCGACAACAATAGCAATTTTGAAGTTGGATTTTATATTTTTAAACTGTCTGTCAAGCTCCTTGCGGTCTTCCTTTGTGCCAAGCATATCGAAAAGCTCTTTTTCGTCATCCTTGTTGCGCGTCATAACCATTTTGATTTTTTCAATAGGCTTTAATTCTTTCTTGTCTTTCTCTGATAGAGTAACACCATCATCACAAGCCTTCGTTTCAGCCCACTCAGGTCGCATTTCAACGATGATTTTATACAAACTGTATGCGATGTTTCTGTTTGCACAAACAAACATAGCCTTTCCTGCGACAGTTGCACCCTCTGCTACACGGGTTTCATAGTGATTTATAAAATCTTCCGCAACAGCACGGAGTCTGTCAGGATCTCCGATAATTACTTCGAGATTTGCAACAGCCTTTTTGCTTTCTTCTATCTGATATTCGTTTGCACCCTCAAGCTCGCACTTTGCATAGTATTCTTCAATTTCTCTTATCTTGTCCTGATTTAGCGTTACCTTTGCGGCTCTGCCGTCATA
>JAXDZV010000007.1:0-25915 GCA_034086705.1 Eubacteriales bacterium
AAATTCGGTTCTGAGAAAAGCACGGTACAACGCTGGCATTGCGCCTCCGGAAAGACCTCTGCCACGGCGTTGCACATTCCGAGGCACTTGTCCCCGATCACAAAAGCTTTACACCGTCAAATCCGCGTTCCTTGAGCCATGCAAGGAAGCTTTTCCAGCTTTCGGAATCCTCCTTCATACCTTCCGCAGCGCCGATGATCTCACGGTAACCCTCCTCGTCAACTCCTATGGCGACAAGGATGCTGACATTTTCAAACTCTCCGCCCCAGCTGCGCTTGAGGTAAATTCCGTCTACATAGACATATGGATACTTGCCGGACAGCTTGCGGTTGCGCCATTCCTCAATATGCACATAGGCTTTCTGATTCAGATCACTGATGGTGGACGCTGACACACGGCTTCCCCACAGAGCTTCCGAGATGCCCTCCGCACGACGCACCGATACACCGGCAAGGTACATTTCGATCAGGGCTTCCTCCACAGAACTTTCCCGGCGGCGATAACGCTCGATGATCGCTGTTTCGAACGGTACTCCTTTCAGCTTCGGTACTTCAAGGCGCACCTCTCCGGAGGTCGTGGTCAGTTTTCGATTGTAATGCCCCGAACGGTATCCCTGACGCGCCTCGGTGCGTTCGTACTTTGCCGCGCTCGTCAGTTCTTCGGCTTCTTTGTTCAACAGCTCATTCAGTGTTTCCTCTACACTGGTTCGGACTAATTCTTTCAATTCACTCTTGACACTTTCCTCGTTTAGCTGTATAATAAGTTTGGACATGTTCAATTCTCCTTTCGAATGTTTGTGTGGTTACTTCATTCTACCAGAGTTTTTTGAGCATGTCTATCTTTTTTGCTCTTTTTTCCATTTGCGAAAAATATTATACCTTATCTGTTTAAAAAAACAATGCATATTCTTCATTTGCAAAAGTAAAAGAGTCTTTTCTGCGGAAAATACGTTTACCGTTAATCTCCTCTCCTCTATACCCTCCGGAAGAGATAAAAAAGCAGCTGCTATACAGCAGCTGCTTTTTCATTATGCTACGTATTCTTTGGCAGAGTCAAAACAGTAACCCTTATTTTTCGAGCACCGCCGGATTCGCAATGCAGAATGCGCGGAAAATTGTTGCCACTTCGGCACGTGTTGCCGTAGCAGTAGGCTGGAAGTAAAACACATTGTTAACCTTCTTGCCAACAATATATCCGTTGTTCTTCATAACATTGACCGCTTCGTTTGCCCAGTTGCCTATGCTCTTTGCATCTGCAAAGACCACACCATTATCTTCTTTTGTCAGCAACGCATCATAGATCTTGAGATATTTGGCGTAGTTTGCAAGCATCAGGCACATCTCTTGACGGGAAATATCGCGCATCGGTTTGAACGTTCCATCCGGATAACCGGTAACAATTCCGTTTTCACT
Organism: Eubacteriales bacterium; assembly: GCA_034086705.1. Taxonomy (GTDB): domain Bacteria; phylum Bacillota; class Clostridia; order Oscillospirales; family CAG-272; genus UMGS1225. Next base: position 1,413 of record JAXDZV010000007.1, read on the forward strand.
TGCCCACTTCACGGCTTTGGTATACCATTTCCCGGAAGAAATATCCGTAAACGCATCTACGACCACTTTGTTTTCATCGTCAACCCCGGCAAGATTAGCAATTACCCGGCAGAACATTGCACGATTCATAGGAGTATTCGGCTCAAACGTAGTATCGGAAGTTCCGTTGAAAAGACCGTTTTGAGTTACATATTTTACAGATTTATAGAACCAGTCTTTTTCTTTGACATCTTTGAACGGATTCGTCCAAGACAACATCGGGATACTCTCTTCCGCAACAACAGCACCGCAAACAGTACATTCTTGATGCCTATGGCCGTTTGTCGCTTCTGTCGGCTGCGCATCGATAATCCACTCACCTACAGTATGGCCCAAAGGTGCAAGATCCTTCTTTGTGCTGTAATCGCAGCGTGAACAGGTAACATACGCCTCCCAGCCACCTGCCGTACAGGTCGGTTCTTGGGCGTCATGCTGGATTTCATCATGTCCCAACATTGAAATTTCTTCTTTTGTACTGTAATCACATAGTGAGCAAGTCTCATAGGCATACCAACCGGCTTCTGTGCAGGACGGCTCCTTCGCTTCAAAAGACACAATGTTATGTGCTTGCGTCGCTACGTCTTTATTGGCAGAGTCAAATGGCACGGCACTGCCGTTCTTTGCATACGCTTCCTGGAAGTTGATGCCAACAGAGGTTTCACCACCACCAAGAACTTCGAACTGTAGGTTTACAAGCGTTCCGCTTTCCGTCGCATCGTCTCCCGTCGAATCAACGATACGTACGATGGTTCCGCTGTGATACGGTTGTGAAATCTCCGTCATTTCAAAAGAAGACCCCAGCAGACCGGTATATGTAACACCTGTTAGTTTCAGAACAGTCTCATCATACTCTACCGTAAACTTCACATCAACAATGCCGGGATTATCCTGCAGCAAAACAGGCAGTGTAATTTCCTTGCCTTGGTGTGCTGTGCCGCTAAGTTCCCCAATGGCAAGTGTAGGCAGAAGACATGGTAATTCGTGATATCCGTCAGTATAACCACAACGAGAACATTTCTGATATGCATCCCAGCCAATCTCCGTCACGGTAGGAGCTTTGGCAGAAACATCCTGCATGTCATGCCCGGGTTCTCTCTCGACCTTGTAATCTTCTGCAGTGCAAAGGTTGCAAACGCGTACCAATACTTTTCCGTGTTCGCAATCATCATACTGCACTGTGTACTCGCCGTACGCATGGTCACAGACATACGCATATGTTTCTGATTGCTCAGCCGCACAATTCAGGCATACCTTATGTCGCTGCCCCTCTTGCTCTGGAGTTGCAGGCACATCAATCACCCACTCGCCCGACCAATCATGTGCAGAAGCAACAACCGTCTTTTCATCACAGATATCTCCACAAACCGAACAGATCTTCACATAAGAACGCGTATATGCACAATCATCTTTATGGTTGGTCTTAATCACCCACGAGCCGGGCTGATGCCCGGCTGTTGCCGCATGAATCAACTCAATGGAATTTCCCCCGTGCGTCGCCGCATTTTCGATCGGATCGGAATAACCATACACATTGGCCGTACCGGCTTTTTCGTCTGTCGGTGCAAACTTGCAAGCTTGATATGACCATACAGCTTGACAGTCATGTGTCTGGTCAGGTGAAGTCACGGATGGCTTAGTTTTATCATAGTGCCCAACCGCCGGCAAAGCCATCTCCTGCGTATACTCACAGTACTTGCACTTCACAAGGCCCCAGCCATCTACTGTACAGGTTGCCGGTTGATCAATGCGCAACACCACCGCATTCATCTTTGCCAAAGCAGCATTTCTATCTGTGTCTTTACGCGCCTTTGCATATTCCTGTGCAAAGCTAAAATCAAAGGTATGATTGTCAGGGTCACTAAGAATAGGCTCCGTGTAAAAATCACCACAGGTCTTACAAGTAAAGGTCTTTACCCCATTCCAAGCGCACGTTGGCTGAGTGGTTATCCTTCCGTTATCATATACATGGTTCCCGGCACCGCAATCATCGAAAGCAACTTTTCCGCCAGCTACCGCATATGGCTGTGCCGCCGGCAAATTCTTTCTGCTCGAGCTTGTTGTAACATCCTCCATATATGTTGAAGCAAGTGCCCAACGTTCTTCAGCAGGAAGTGCATGCACATTCGTCAACCAAATGGAAGCTGTAGTATAGCAATGGTCAGACATGGAAGCACAAATTCCAATTTGTGACCCTTCTCCGATGGTAACAGGGGTCTGCTTTTTGCCGCTGACCTTGTCCAATGCATATACAGACGTGTCAATGCAAAACTCCATATAATAGGTACCGCCGTTGTCAGTGCTGTTGCGTTGAATCTGCACAGCAACATCAAAATACGGGTCGCATTCATCTTCATACAAATTTTTCCCACGTACTGCCAGATATTTGTTACCACGAATATCGGCTTTGTAATGGTATGTTCCACCGGCGCTGTTGACCGCGTCTTCATCCGCACCGGGATTAGTATAGGCACCGGAGTTGCCGCCTTCCGGCACTATCCAGATTTCAATGCCATCTACATGCCAATAAAGGCCGGAGACATGATTGTTCCGCGCTGCATCCAAAGCGTTATCATACGGATAAATGCCGTTCTCAATATCGTAGTCATCCCAATTAAAGTCTTCGCGCCCCTCTTCTTTACGATAATCCTTAAAAGCGCGCGGATCGTTGGGAACATCGTCAAAGTCTGTGTCATGAGCTTCTACAAAAACGTTTAGCTTTGTGTAGTCTTCGGAAAACAGCCACCAAATTGTGCCGCTTCCATCGCCGAGCGGATTCTTTGACGTCACAGGATCATGGAAGTTCAGTTGTTTTTTCAAACCAAATGCTTCATATGCAGGATCCCGAACTGCATCGGTATCAATGATTCCTTTAAAATCATTGATCGTACCCGCATTGGTTTCGTTATGGGCGCTGACCGCAAACGGAAATACGCTGGCAAGCAGTAACAGCGCAAGAAAGATTGTCAGAAACTTTTTCATCCGTACCCCTCCAAGATACTATTTTCTTTTCAGCTTCAGTATACACGATGCAATGAGAAAAAGCAATCCTTTTCCCAGTTTTTTTTGTTCTTTTTTTAGGTGATTTGTGGAAAATCAACAAAACCATCCTGTTGTCTTTAGCATATTCTCCCAAGGAAAAATTTGTATTGTATGGCGAATTACCCGTCCGCATAGTTGCAAACTTCTTTATATATTGAATCATTTTCATGCAAAAAAACTTCCTTGCGTTCAGAGCCGCTATGCTTTTCAAAAAAGAGTGCCTGCAGTTTTAGGACGTTGTTTCGTTAATTGTCAAAAGGCGTTACATTTATCCTCACGCCGTTTGACTTAAGAAGATCGCCAAAGCTGTGCACGGGAGACAATTCCTGGTTCGGAATGCACAGCGACGGAAAGCACACATATAGCGTTTCCCCAGATAAAAGTGCGTTCTCATACCCGTTCGGCCAGCCGGAATCTGTACATGAGGATTTATCTGTTCATTTTACTAAAATACAGGCTTCCGCATGCACGGCAGAACTTATCACTCTTTATCAATTTCTGGACGCATTCGGGGTGTAGAGGTTCATCACTTTCTTCTCCTACGTTCTGATTTATCAACTATTTGTGTGCCTCTATTTGCCCTTTATCAGCGCATCAATCTTATCGGAAGATTTATATAAGGTAAATGCTAATGCATTTAAATTCGAAAAAAGCGAATGAAATCTCGTCTTCTTTGTGGGGAAAGCATATGGAGTCACCAGCATGTCATACACGATGTAAAGATTTGTCTTGCCTAACTTTGCATTGTACACTTTATCTTCAAGGACTACATTTGCAACTTCATCTAACAGCGACTTATCTACAGTTTACAGTTCAGATTCAGTTTTTCAATCAATAAAGTCCCATACCAGCCATCCGCACTAAGGCTCACCATTGTATTGTATTGTATTGTATTGTATTTATTGTATCGTATCGTATTGTATTGTCTCCCCTCCTCCCTGCAGTCTCCCCGACACATTTACTATATAGGATATGAGCTGTCTGCCTTCGTATTTTTTCGGAGTTTTGCTGCTCCATCTTTTCACATCCTCCTGTCAAAAAGCGATTGTGAGCAATAGGGGCATAATTGGGATTTCCTGTTTCATCTTCAGAATCTCCTATGCAAATTTCGATTTTGAGGCCGGTTTGTTTCCAGAGTATCACTTAACAGGATGGGATGTAAGAACAGCCACAGCAGTTTACACTGCTGTGGCTGTTAGCTGTCTTATGAACACCGCATTTTCCGATGGTACATTTAAAAACCGGAAAATGAGAGAAGCAATGGGGTAATTGCTAGATCTTATATTTATGCTTGCGCTGCGGCCTCTTCAGCAGTGGGAGCTGCCTGCTCTTGACTGTTGTCCGTAGCAGACGCATCCTTTTGATCTGTAGCAGCCTTGTCCTCTTTCTTTGTGGCCTTCTTAGCCTTTACTTTTTTGTTAAGATCTGCCGCATTCTTCTCCTCGGCAACCAGCTTAATCAACGCCATCTCAGCGCCGTCACCACGACGGGGCCCGAGTTTATAAATGCGCGTATATCCACCGGCGCGATCTGCATATTCCGGAGCAATGACATCAAACAACTTTTTGACAACATCCTCCTTCGTTATATATGCAAGTGCCGCACGGCGGCTGGCAAGCGTATTCTTTTTCCCCAGAGTAATCATCTTTTCCGTCATGCATCTGACTTCTTTTGCTCTGGTCAACGTGGTTTCAATAGATCCGTTTTCCAACAGATACGTAACCATGCCTCTCAGCATCGCATTTCTGTGCGCAGAAACTCTGCCGAGCTTTCTTCTTCCTGGCATGTTGTTTCCTCCTTTTCAAAGCAGCCTGCGCCGCCTTATTCATCCTCTTTCTTCAGATCCAAACCAAGGGTGTGGAGCTTCTGAATAACTTCTTCCAAAGACTTCTTACCGAGATTTCTGACGCGGATCATTTCTTCCTCCGTTTTATTCGTCAAATCCTCGACCGTATCGATGCCCGCGCGTTTCAAGCAATTAAAGCTACGCACAGACATGTCAAGTTCCTCAATGGTCATCTCAAGTACTTTTTCCTTGATAGTCTCTTCTCTTTCGATCATAATCTCCGCTTTGCGTCCCTCATCAGAGAGATCCACAAAGAGGTTGAGATGTTCGTTGAGAATCTTGGCAGCCAACGAGACGGCTTCCTTAGCCGTGATAGTTCCGTTGGTCGTTACCTCAAGCGTGAGCTTATCGTAGTCAGTTCGACTGCCGACACGTGTGTTTTCTACGCTCCAATTCACCGTATAAACGGGTGTATAGATCGAATCAATATAAATTAAACCGATCTGTGTGGGATTTTGCTGTTTGTTTTTCTCCTGAGAAACATAACCGCGCCCGTGTGAAAAGGTCAGCTCCATATAAAAGCGAACATTTTCATTCACAGTAGCAATATGCAAATCAGGGTTGAGAACCTCTAAATCAGCATCGGCACGAATATCGCCGGCCGTTACATCACACGGACCCGTTATGTCAATCACAACAGTCTTCGGTTCTTCACAAAAAAGCTTTGCAACAATTCCCTTTACATTCAGTACGATTTCACAAACGTCTTCTTTGACGCCCGGCATTGTACTGATTTCATGCAGAACACCGTCTATCTTAATGCTTTGAACGGCAACACCGGGCAAAGAGCTCAGAAGAACACGGCGCAATGAATTTCCAAGTGTCGTGCCATATCCTCTTTCCAAAGGCTCTACTACGAACTTGCCGTATTTGCCGTCTTCGCTCATCTTGGCGACAGAAATGCTTGGCTTCTCGATTTCAATCATATTCTTACCCTCCTGCTCTTCATTTTCGATCACTCATGATCCTGCCTTCTCGGCAACGGGGTCTGCCGCGCCGCACCGGGGCTATGCACCGGTTGTCTCATACCGCCGCGGGACGCGTGATATGCCAAGGCGTTACGAAATACCTGCGGATACCGTGATGGGAAAGCAAAATGCACCCGGCAGGTATTCGGAGGTGATGATTATTTGGAGTACAACTCGACGATCAAATGCTCCTCGAACGGGAAGTCAACATCATCTCTTTGCGGAAGCGCTGTAACGGTCGCAGTCAAAGCGTTTTTATCGAAAGAAAGCCATTTAGGCTGCGTAATCTTATCAAGACCTTCAATCAGCCCCTTGATTTTCTCGCTCTTACGGCTGCTTTCTTTAATGCCGATTACATCACCAACGCGAAGTTGAATAGAAGGAATCGTTACTTTCTTACCGTTCAGGGTAAAATGCCCATGCAACACAAGCTGTCTTGCATCGTTTCTGCTCTCGCCCATCCCCATCTTATATACGGCGTTATCAAGGCGACGCTCCAACATGGAAAGCAGATTTTCACCGGCTTGTCCTTCCTTGCGATCTGCCTTTACAAAATAGTTCTTAAATTGTCTCTCTTGCACACCGTAAATACGCTTTGCCTTCTGCTTTTCACGCAGCTGCAGGCCGTATTCTTTCATCTTTCTGTTGCTCTGCGCACCATGCTGACCGGGTGCAGAAGAACGGCGCACCAGCGCACATTTATCCGTCAGGCAGCGCTCACCCTTCAAAAAAAGCTTTGTGCCTTCTCTGCGGCAGAGTCTGCAAGCGGGACCTGTATATCTTGCCATTACTTGGTACCTCCTATCTGATTAAACACGTCTTCTCTTGGGCGGTCTGCAACCGTTATGCGGAATCGGCGTTACGTCTTTGATCAGCGTAATGTCAAGACCTGATGTCTGCAACGCGCGAATCGCGGATTCACGTCCGGAACCCGGGCCCTTTACAAAAACCTCAACGGTCTTCATTCCCTGATCCACTGCAAGTTTCGCAGCTGTCTCAGCGGCAGTCTGTGCAGCAAAGGGCGTGCTCTTTCTGGAACCTTTAAAGCCCATCTCACCAGCGGATGCCCAGGAAACAGCATTTCCGGCTGTGTCCGTGATCGTTACGATCGTATTATTAAAGGTTGCGCGGATATGTGCAGCACCTTTTTCAACGTTCTTCCGGTCGCGGCGACGCTTGACAACCTTCTTAGCAGCTTTTGCCATGTGCTATTCTCACTCCTTTTATTTCTTCTTGTTTGCGATGGTTTTTGCAGGACCTTTTCTGGTTCTTGCGTTAGTTTTTGTTCTCTGTCCGCGTACCGGCAAGCCCTTTCTATGACGGATGCCGCGGTAGCAACCGATTTCAACCATTCTTTTGATATCCATTGCCACTTCACGACGCAAATCACCTTCCACTCTGTGAGACTTTTCAATTTCTTCACGGAGCTTTGCGATTTCTGACTCGGTAAGATCCTTCACGCGAGTATCAGGGTTGATCCCGGTGGCAGCAAGAATATCGTTGGAGGTCTTGCGGCCAATTCCGTAAATATACGTCAGGCCGATCTCAACGCGTTTCGCGTTTGGGATATCTACACCAGCTATACGTGCCATTTCGTTTTTTCACCTCTTCTTTGTATTTAGGACAGAGGCTTAGCCCTGTCTTTGCTTGTGCTTGGGATTTTCGCAAATCACCATCACGAGGCCTTTTCTTTTAATGATCTTGCATTTTTCGCAGATTTTCTTAACGGAAGGCTTTACTTTCATGTCAAGACACCATTCCTTTCATCGATTCTTATTTTGCTCTCCATGTGATGCGCCCTTTGTTCAAGTCATACACGCTCACTTCAACTGTGACGCGATCGCCCAGCAAAATCTTAATATAATTCATACGAAGCTTGCCGGAAATATGTGCCGTTATAATATGGTCGTTCGGCAGCTTCACTTTGAAGGTCGCATTCGGCAGAACTTCAACCACCGTACCCTCAAATTCGATTACATCATCCTTTGGCAGAATAATCACTCCTCACTGCATTCACTACTCTGATTCCGGTTTTGTCATTACTGCTTTGTAGAAAGAGTAGCCTGAAAATACCCTTTCAGCTATGACGCTTCAGCTGACCTTTGTCAACAAAACTGCGCCCTCTGCGGTAACTGCGACGGTGTGCTCGTAATGAGCCGAAAGAGAACCATCGGCGGTCTTAACGGTCCAGCCGTCTGGCATTTCTAAAACCTCACACCCACCGCCATTGACCATCGGTTCGACCGCAATGGTCATGCCAGCACACAGTCTCACGCCACGGCCTGGAATTCCGTAATTTGGAACATCCGGCTCCATGTGCAGCTCATGACCGATTCCGTGTCCGACATAACGGCGCACTGTGGAAAACCCCTGAGTGCGTACATACCCATCTATAGCGGCACCGATATCGCCAAGCCGTGCATTCGGCCGAATCGCAGTAAGACCGCGATAAAAGCTTTCGCGCGTTGCCTCAATCAAGCGCTGCGCCTGCGGCGTAATATGTCCTACGCCCACGGTGTTCGCACTGTCTCCATGGAATCCCTTATACAGCGCGCCGACATCGATCTTCACGATATCCCCCTCCTGCAAAAAACGTTTGGGGCTGGGGATACCGTGAATGACCTCGTCGTTAATACTGATACAGGCGCTGGCAGGAAATCCACCGTATCCAAGAAAGGAAGGACGAGCCCCACAACGCTCTATATGATGACGAATAATATCATCTAAATGCTTTGTTGTAACCCCTTCCTTCACTGCCTCGCATGCTAACAGTAAGGCTTCGCCGGTGATGCGTCCGGCTTCTTTCATGATTGCAATCTGAGCTTGATTTTTTAGTTGTATCATTGATTTAGTTTTCGCTCCTGCACGATGCAATCGCTTCCATGGTAAGTTTGGTCGTGTCTTCAACCGCTTCCTGGCCTTGTACGATTCGAAGAATCCCCTTCTTCTCATAATATGCCTTAAGCGGTTCTGTCTGTTCATGATAGACCCGCAGACGATCCAAAACCACAGCGGGCTGATCGTCTCTGCGCACAGACAGTTCCATCTGACATTTGTCACAATTGACACCGTCTGCGGCCGGCTTATATTCCACATGATAAGAAGCTCCGCAACTGTTGCAAACACGTCGTCCGCTCATACGAGCAATAATCTTTTCATCCGGAACTTCGATGGAAATGACAAGGTCCATTGCAACACCCATATCATCCAGTGCTTGTGCCTGTGGCACCGTTCTTGGAAAACCATCCAGAATAAATCCGCTGGCACAATCAGGTTGTACAAGGCGTTCCTTAATGATCGCAATAACCACATCATCCGGTACAAGTTGCCCTGCCTCCGAATACTTACGAGCTGCCAACCCCATTTCGGTTCCGCTCTTGATAGCTTCTCGAATGATTGCTCCGGTGGAAACAGAGGGAATCCCAAGGGCTGCGCTTACGTTCTCGGCTTGTGTACCTTTTCCGGCACCAGGAGCCCCTAAAAACATAATCTTCATGCAGTTCTCCTTCTTATTCCAGGAAGCCTTTGTAATGCCGCAGTGTTAACTGTGCCTCCAGTTCTCTTGCTGTTTCCAATGCCACACCGACCATAATCAATACAGAAGAACCGCTGAAAGCAATCGATGCGATTTTGCCGCCGCAAATAATGTTAATGATAATCGGCAGCACCGCAATGAGGCTCAAAAACAGCGCGCCCATCAAAGTGACTTTGTTGAGAACTTTTTTGATATAGTCCGCAGTCGGGCGTCCAGGACGAATTCCCAAAATAAATCCACCATTTTGCTTTAGATTGTTGGCTACCTCGACAGGATTGAAGGAAATCTCTGTATAGAAGTATGCAAACAAAATGATAAAAATGAAATAGCAAAGCGGATAGAACCATGAATCTGTTGAGAAAAAGTTAACAAGACCTTCCCAAAAAGACCCGGATTTCGGTGTAAATACGCTGGCGATCGTAGCGGGAAGAGAAACAATTGACGATGCAAAAATGATAGGCATAACACCGTTCATGTTCAGCTTAATCGGCAGTGTCGTTGACTGACCACCGTACATCTTTCTTCCAACCACTTTTTTAGCATACTGCACCGGCAAACGCCGTTCAGATTCTGTGATGTGCACAATAAAGCCAACCACGACCACGCACACCACCACAGCGCCAACGCCAAAGAGCAACTTGGACCACCAAACATTGCCCCAGCCGTAAATCTCTCCGCAAAGCGTTGGAATACGCGAAATAATATTTACAAACAAAATCAGTGAAATACCGTTACCAATTCCGTATTCATCAATTTTTTCACCCATCCACATAATCAAAGCTGCGCCGGCACAGTAGCAGGCGATAATAACAATCGCTTCAAATACATGGCTTCCGGTGAAATAGTTGATAACATCAGTTCCCATCTGAGAACCAAGCTGTTTCAGGATCAAATAATAGCCGTAGCTGGTAATCAGGGCGAGCACAACGGTCAAATACCGCGTGTACCGATTCAGCTTTTTTCTGCCGGCATCGCCATCCTTGGCAATGCGCTCAAGCGCGGGAATTGCAATAGAAAGAAGCTGAATGACAATGGATGCCGTGATATACGGAGAAACAGAAAGGGCGAACAGGGTTGCTTTTGAAAAAGCACCGCCGGAAAGAATAGAAAAATACTGGAACAAAGAACCTTGCGCATAGCTGGTCATGTATGCATTCAACAATTCAGAATTCACAAACGGAACCGGAATAACTGCGCCAAGGCGATACAGCACCAGTACAAGCAAGGTAAACAGCATCTTGCGGCGCAGCTCTTTAACCTTACATGCATTTACAAAGGTTGCAAGCACCTCAGATCACCTCGCACTTTCCACCGGCTGCCTCGATCTTCTCTTTCGCAGTCGCTGAAAAGACGGAAGCCTGCACGGTTAATTTCTTCTTGAGTTCACCATTTCCAAGCACCTTGACAGCAGCAGACGCATCGCGAATGATACCTGCATTTGCAAGTACCTCGGCGTTTACGACGAAACCGTCTTCAAATGCGTTCAATGCATTCACATTCAGTGTAGCATAATGCTTTGCAAAAATATTGTGGAAACCTCTTTTGGGAAGTCTGCGGTACAGCGGAATTTGACCGCCTTCAAATCCGGGACGAACACCGCCGCCGGAACGGGCATTTTGTCCTTTGTGCCCTCTGCCGCCCGTTTTACCGTTTCCGGAAGCGGGACCTCTGCCACGACGCCAAGCGGTTTTTGCAGAACCTGGCGCCGGAGAAAGTTCATGGAGTTTCATCGGTTTTCCTCCTTCGCTCACATAGTCTCAACCTTGACAAGGTGAGAAACGACATGGATCTTACCTGCAAGTGCTGCGTTGTCTGCTTGCACAGTCGTATCACCGATCTTGTGCAGACCAAGTGATTTTGCGGTTGCTTTCTGATTAGGCTTGCAGCCAATCAAGCTTTTAACAAGCGTAATTTTCTTTTCTGCCATGATAAAAGCCTCCCTTACAGTTCTTCCGTATGGATGCCGCGCATCGCCGCAACCTGCTCAGCAGTTCTAAGTGAGCGCAATCCTTGGAATGTTGCTTTAATCACATTGGTTGGATTATTGGTCCGCAGACACTTGGTACGAATGTCCTTAATGCCTGCCATATCAATCAGGGAACGTACTACCCCGCCGGCAATCACACCTGTACCGGGAGCAGCAGGCTTAAGCAAAACCTTGCCGGCACCGTACTCACCGATCACTTCGTGCGGAATTGTCGTACCCTTGCGAGATACTTCGATCATATTCTTCTTGGCGTCTTCGATACCTTTGCGAATAGCATCCGGCACTTCAGCCGCCTTGCCAAGGCCGTATCCGACATGGCCGTTTTCGTCTCCGACAACCATCAGCGCGGTAAAACGAGCAACACGTCCGCCTTTAACGGTTTTGGCAACACGGTTAATCACCACCAATTTCTCTTTCAACTCGAGATTCGAGTAATCAGGTTTGTTTGCCATGTTATCCTCCTTGATTTTCAGAACTTCAGACCGGCTTCTCTTGCGCCGTCTGCCAATGCCTGAATGCGTCCGTGATACAAGTAACCGCCACGGTCGAACACTACGTCGGTAATTTGTTTAGCCAATGCTCTTTGTGCGATCAGCTCGCCGATGCGCTTTGCAGCAACCACATTACCGCCGCTTCCTTCAAACGCAGCTTCCTGCGTGGAAGCACTGACCAGGGTAATGCCTTTTACATCGTCAATGATCTGTGCGGAAATATTGTTCAAAGAACGATATACGCAAAGGCGCGGACGCTCTGCAGTACCGGAGATCTTTGCACGAACTCTTTTATGTCTTTTCAGACGCTGCACGTTACTATCTTTTCTTGATACCATGCTACTCCGCTCCTTTCAATTATTTACCGGTCTTTCCGGCTTTGCGACGGATATACTCGCCCTGGTACTTAATACCCTTGCCCAGGTACGGCTCCGGTGGCCGTTTGCTACGAACAACCGCTGCCATCTGACCGACAGCCTGTTTGTCAACTCCGCTGACAATGATGGTGTTCGGATTTGGTACCTCAAAAGTGACACCGTTTCCGTCTTCAATTATGATCGGATGAGAATAGCCCAGACTCAGTGTCATGGTTTTGCCGCTCTTGGCTGCACGATAACCGACACCGTTAATCTCCAGCGTTTTTGAGAATCCGTTTGACACACCCTCAACCATATTTGCAAGAAGACTGCGCGTCAGCCCATGCAGCGCTTTGGATTCTTTCTCATCGTTTGGCCGAATCACATGCAAAACGCCCGCTTCATTTTCAATCTTCATTGCAGGATGCAGCTTTTCTGTCAGCGTTCCCTTTGGTCCCTTTGCGGTAACAACGTTGCCGGCCTCAATAGTTACGGTCACGCCGGCGGGAACGGTGATCGGCATTCTACCAATTCTTGACATTTCTGTATACCTCCCGTTCTCTGATTACCACACGAAGGCGAGAACTTCGCCGCCTACGTTTTCTTTGCGCGCCTGCTTGTCAGTCATAATGCCTTTGGAGGTGGAGATGATTGCAATCCCCATGCCGTTCATCACACGCGGCATATCCTCACAATTGGAATAAATCCTCAGGCCAGGCTTTGAAACGCGGCGCAAACCTTGAATTACCTTTACTTTCCCAGGCAGATACTTAAGCGTGATACGAATGACGCCTTGACGACCATCATCAATTACCTGGTAGCTCTTGATATATCCTTCGTTGAGAAGGATCTCTGCGATGCCTTTCTTCACTTTAGAAGCAGGCACATCTACACTCTCGTGTTTTGCGTTATTGGCATTGCGGATACGTGTAAGCATATCGGCAATTACATCAGAAATTTGCATTTTTATTTCCTCCTATGCAAGTTTACCGTGAAATCGTTGGACCTTTCAAGTCCGACTTTTCGCACCTTGCTGCCGATCTCCCGGCGGCCTATCGGTGGTTAAAGCATTGCTTTCCTGCCGAAAAGTTTGGAGCGTTTTGTTACAGATTACCAGCTCGCCTTACGAACACCGGGAATCTGTCCCTTGTATGCAAGCTCGCGGAAGCAAATACGACAAATGCCGTATTTACGCAGATAAGCATGGGGTCTGCCACAAATCTTGCAGCGATTGTACTCTCGTGTGGAGAATTTCTGCTTTCTCTGCTGCTTCAGAATCATCGCTTTCTTTGCCACAGTGTCTTCCTCCTTATCTTGCAAACGGCGCGCCCAACATGCTGAGCAGGTCTCTTGCTTCCTCATCTGTACGAGCGGTCGTCACAAACGCGATATCCATGCCGCGAATCTTTTCAACCTTGTCATACTCAATCTCCGGGAAAATTAACTGCTCTTTAAGACCAAGACTGTAATTGCCACGACCGTCAAACGCATTGGGGTTGATCCCTTTAAAGTCACGCACACGCGGAAGCGCGAAGCTGAACAAACGATCAACAAACTCATACATCTTGTCTCCGCGCAGAGTCACCTTAACGCCGATTTTCATACCTTCACGCAGTTTAAAATTAGCTACAGACTTCCGCGCATAAGTGGGAACTGCATGCTGACCGGTAATTTGTGAAATTTCGGAAATAACATTGTCGATGGCCTTTGCATTGTCTTTTGCATCTCCTACACCAACGTTGACAACAACTTTGTCAAGCTTAGGGATCTGCATGGGACTCTTATACGCGTACTTTTTCATCAGGGCGGGAGCAACTTCTGCCTTATACAAGTCTTTCATTCTTGCCATTTTACATCCCTCCCTTAGAGCACTTTGCCGCACTTTGCGCACACACGAGCTTTCTTACCGTCTTTATCAACGGTCATTTTCGTACGAACGCCTTTGCCGCATTTGTCGCAATACAACTGAACTTTGGATGCATACATTGCACCCTCAACCTTAATAATTCCGCCGCTTTCTCCCTGTTTGCGGGGTTTGACATGTTTGGATACGATGCCCGCACCCTCAACAATTACTTTCCCCTCAGCCGGAGAAGCTTCTAAAACTTTTCCCTTTTTTCCCTTATCGTCTCCGGAAATAACGATAACGGAATCGCCTTTTTTAATATGAAGCGCTTTCATAATTCGTTACCTCCTTACAGAACTTCGGGAGCGAGAGAAAGAATTTTCAAGTAATCCTTCTCACGCAATTCTCTTGCTACAGGCCCAAAAATACGCGTGCCCGTTGGGTTTTTATCTTCCTTAATAATGACCGCCGCATTATCATCGAACTTAATCATGGATCCGTCGGCACGACGCAGGCCCTTTCTGGTACGAACGACGACAGCCTTAACAACATCGCCTTTCTTCACCTGACCGTTGGGAGCCGCTTTCTTGACAGCACAAACAACAACATCGCCAATATTGGCATATCTGCGTCCCGTTCCGCCAAGCACGCGAATACACATGAGCTCTTTTGCACCGGTATTATCCGCTACATTGATCAGTGACTGCTGCTGAATCACGGTTTTATCCTCCTTTTAATTACATCTCACGGAGAGCTGTGCTCCGTACTCTGCAATTATTTTGCTTTCTCAATGATCGAAACGATTCTCCATCTCTTATCCTTGGACAGGGGTCTTGTTTCCATAATGCTGACCGTATCGCCGACCGAGCACTCATTTTTCTCGTCGTGCGCCTTGAGACGGATGGTACGCTTGATGACTTTACCGTACAGGGGATGCTTAACGTTGTCAAGCACGGCGACAACAACAGTCTTATCCATCTTGTCGCTGACGACCTTCCCCACACGGGTCTTTCTCAGGTTTCTTTCTTCCATGCTCATTCTCCTTCCCTACGGACTTAGGCGTTCTTCGAGGCATCTGACTGCTTCTGGCGAAGAACGGTCATCACGCGCGCGATGTCTTTCTTGGTATCGCTGATTACATGTGGATTATCAAGCTGGTTGATCGCGTGCTGGAAGCGCAGGCGAAAAAGCTCGTCCTTCAGTTCCTTAAACTTCGCCTGAAGTTCAGCTACGGACATATCTCTGAGTTCCTTTGCTTTCACGGCTTACTCCTCCTCTGCTTCGGTTTCTTTCACAACAAACTTTGTCTTGATCGGAAGTTTGTGCCCCGCAAGGCGCATCGCCTCACGTGCTGTTTCTTCACTGACGCCGTCCATCTCGAACATCACTCTGCCGGGCTTAACTACTGCAACCCAATATTCAGGGGAACCTTTACCAGAACCCATACGGGTTTCTGCCGGTTTCTCAGTAATCGGCTTATCCGGAAAAATCTTGATCCATACTTGACCGCCACGACGAATATAGCGCGTCATAGCAATACGGGCTGCTTCAATCTGTTGGCTAGTGATCCAGGCAGGCTCCAGAGCGACTAAACCGTACTGGCCGTTGGAAACAGTGTTTCCGCGATAAGCTTTACCGGTCAATCTACCTCTGTGTACGCGTCTGTATTTTACTCTCTTAGGCAATAACATTACTTGCTGCCTCCTTCTCTGGGGGTTCTCGGCGTGCGGTCACCATATCGGCGCGGCTGTCCGTCCCGGCGCTGAAAGTTACCACGATTGTCCGAACGGCCGCCGTCACGTCCACCTGCGTTGCTGCGTGGCCGACGATTCTGATACTCATTGCGACGCGGACGATCCTCTTTGCGCGGGCGATTAGTTCCCTCCGCAAGAACTTCACCTTTGTACACCCAAACTTTGACACCGATTTTACCATATGTGGTATTGGCTTCCCAGAAACCATAATCGATATCGGCTCTGAGCGTCTGCAGCGGAATCGTTCCCTCATGATAATGCTCTGTGCGCGCAATCTCGGCGCCACCCAAACGGCCGGAAACAGACACCTTGATACCTTTTGCGCCCAAACGCATCGTTCTGCCAATTGCCATCTTCATAGCGCGGCGGAAAGAGGTTCTCTTTTCAAGCTGGCTGGCAATATTCTCAGCAATCAGCTGTGCATCCAAGTCCGGAGATTTGATTTCGACTACATTGACAGAAACAGGCTTTTTGACAATCGCTTCGCACTCTGTGCGCAGCTTTTCAATTTCAGATCCACCGCGTCCGATAACCATACCGGGTTTTGCACAGTGGATGAAAACACGTACTCTGGCACTGTCGCGCTCGATTTCAATTTTCGGAACACCGGCAAGCTGTAATTTCTTCTTCAAATATTTTCTCAGGTTATAATCAGAAACCAACGTGTCGCCAAATTCTTTGTCTTCCACAAACCATCTGGAGTCCCAGTTTTTAATAACACCAACACGCAGACCGTGCGGATTCACTTTCTGACCCATATTCGCTTATCCTCCTTCTGTGTGTTATTCTTTTTCCGCAACCGCAAGGGTTACGTGGCTGGTTCTCTTCAGAATACGATTGCCGCTGCCTTTAGCGCGGGGCATCATACGCTTCAATGTCGGTCCAGGGCAAACGAAGCATTCGGAAACATACAGCCTTGAGGGCTCCATGCCAAAATTGTTCTCCGCATTCGCCATCGCGCTTTTAAGCAGCTTAATCAAATCTTCACTCGCCGCTTTGCGCGTGTTCGTCAGAATTGCCATCGCCAGGTCAGCATCCTTGCCTCTAATCAGGTCAAGAACTACCTTTACCTTGCGCGGGGAAATTCTGAGATATTTCAGGTAAGCTTTTGCTTCCATTTTCTGTTTTTTCCTCCTATCGCTTGTTTACGAAACAGGTATTCTCGCCTTATTTACCGTTGTTGGACGTCTTGCTTCCAGCATGGCCCTTGAAAGTTCTGGTGGGAGCAAACTCACCGAGCTTATGCCCGACCATATCTTCCGTCACATATACCGGAACATGCTTTTTACCGTCATGCACGGCAATTGTGTGCCCGATAAATTCAGGAAAAACCGTTGACGCACGGGACCAGGTTTTAATCACCTGTTTGTCGCCCTTTTCATTCATCGCAACGATACGTGCATACAGTTTCGCTTCAACGAAGGGTCCTTTTTTCAGACTTCTGCTCATATTCGTTCCCTCCTAATTACTTGCTGTTTCTGTGTTTGACGATAAACTTCTCGGTACGAGCCTTCTTGTTTCTCGTCTTATACCCATTGGTCGGCTTGCCCCACGGCGTCACCGGAGACGGTCGACCGATCGGCGAACGACCTTCACCGCCACCGTGAGGGTGATCGCAGGGGTTCATAACAGAACCGCGAACCGTCGGACGAATGCCGCGATGGCGGGTTTTACCGGCTTTTCCGATTTTAACGTTCTCATGGTCAATATTGCTGACCTGGCCGATGGTCGCCTTACAATCCAAACGAACAATGCGAACTTCGCCGGAGGGCAGACGAATCTGCGCCATGCCGTTTTCTTTCGCCATCAGTTGTGCAGCACAACCGGCACTACGCACAAGCTGGCCACCTTTCCCGGGGTACAACTCAATATTGTAAATCACCGTACCGGCAGGAATGTTTGCCAACGGCAACGTATTGCCGGGTTTGATGTCTGCATTCGGCCCGGAATAAATAACGTCTCCGTCAGTCAAGCCGACAGGTGCTATTACGTATTTCTTCGTACCGTCTTCATACTGTACCAGTGCGATATATGCCGTACGGTTGGGATCGTATTCAATACCGATAACCTTCGCCGGCGCATCTTGCATGTTCCGCTTGAAATCAATAATGCGGTACTTCTGCTTGTTACCGCCTCCGTGGTGCCGTACGGTAATTTTTCCGTAGCTATTGCGACCGGCATGCTTCTTTTTGATTTCAATCAGACTTCTCTCGGGAGTCTTCTTGGTAATCTCGGCAAAATCCGGCACGGACATATGCCGTCTTGCCGGTGTTGTGGGTTTGTACTTCTTTGTAGCCATTTTTCAACTCTCCTTCCAAACTCACATCATTCCGTCAAAGAATTCGATGGTCTTGGAATCTGCGGTCAGCGTAACAACCGCTTTCTTCCATGCCTTGGTATACCCCTGGTGATACCCGACTCTTTTCGGTTTTCTCTTTACATTGATCGTGTTGACGCTCGCAACACTGACTTTGAACATCGTTTCAACCGCCTGGGCAATTTCCGGTTTGGTAGCGGTTTTCAAAACCTCGAAGCAATACCGCTTTTCGGTTGACATCGCCATGCTTTTTTCGGAAATAATCGGTCTTACGATAATATCCTGAATGGACTTCATGCGTACACCTCCTCGATCTTTTCAGCAGCCGCTTTCGCAACAACGAACAGACCGCAGTTAAGAATATCGTAGACGTTGATGGTGTTGACATATGCAATCTTCACGCCTTCGATATTGGAAAGGCTCTTATACACTTTATCATCCTTTTCCGCAAGCACAACCAACGCCTTCTTTTCAAAGCCAATGGCCTTGAGCATATCAGACATCACACGTGTTTTATATGCCTGCGCCGCAATCGCATCCACAACGACCATTTCGCCACAGGCAACTTTCGCGCTCAAAGCGCTCTGCAGTGCAACCCGCTTTGTCTTCTTATTCATGCTAACCCGATAGGATCTGGGCTTGGGCCCAAGAGCTACACCACCATGGGTCCACTGCGGAGAACGCGTAGAACCTTGTCTTGCGCGGCCGGTTCCCTTTTGACGCCACGGCTTAATGCCGCCTCCGGAAACTTCGGCTCTTGTGAGGGTGGATTGTGTGCCCTGTCGTTGATTCAGTAAATATGCCCGAACTGCGGCGTGGAGAACTGCTTCGTTGACGGCGGCTCCGAACACCTTTTCGGACAGCTCCATGGAGCCAACTTCCTTGCCCGCCATATTAACAACCTTTACACTTGGCATTTTTGTTTCCTCCTTCCGCTTATGCTTTCACCGTGTTGCGGAGAAACACAATGTTGCCGCGGGAGCCAGGAACAGCGCCCTTGACTGCAATCAAGTTGTTTTCCGCATCTACACGGACGACCTCAAGATTCAAAACGGTGACCTGCTCGTTACCGTACTGTCCAGCCATCTTTTTGTTTTTGAATACACGGCTCGGAGAAGAGTTCGCACCCATTGAGCCGACTTCGCGATGCACAGGACCTGTGCCATGCGTCATCTTCAAAATGTGATGATTCCATCTTTTAATTGCTCCTGTATAACCGTGTCCTTTGGAGGTGCCTGTCACATCTACAGATTCTCCCGCCGCAAATACGTCTGCGCCGATAACGTCTCCGACGTTCATTTCGCTGGCGTTCGCAAGACGGAATTCTTTCAGATGCTTCTTATAAGGAACATTTGCTTTTTGAAAATGCCCTTTCTGCGCCTTTGTTAGATGTTTCTCCGTAACGTCAGCAAAGCCAAGCTGTACGGCGTCATATCCGTCATTTGCAACGGTCTTCTTCTGCACGACTACGCACGGGCCGGCTTCAATCAAGGTCACGGGAATGACATTGCCGATCTCATCAAAGATCTGTGTCATACCAAGTTTTTTTCCGATAATGCCTTTTTTCATTTTCTGTTTCCTCCTGTTGTGTTATTGGTTGGCGTCCTGTCGCAAGGCAGCGCCAACATGACCAACATCAAGACTGAGCCGCTCGGATTACAGCTTAATCTCGATTTCAACTCCCGCCGGGAGTTCGAGAGTGTTCAACGCTTCCACTGCCTTTGCAGAGGGCTTGATCACGTCGATCAATCTCTTGTGAGTTCTCATCTCAAACTGCTCACGGCTGTCCTTATATTTATGGACGGCACGCAAAATCGTAACGATTTCCTTCTCCGTGGGAAGCGGAATCGGGCCGGAAACGGTTGCACCGTTTCTCTTTGCGGTCTCAACGATTTTTTCTGAAGCCTGATCAACCAGCGTATGATCATAGCTCTTCAGTCTGATTCTGATTTTCTCCGTTACTGCCACTTGGTTTTCCTCCTTTTGAATTGTGCTTTTCCAAGGACATTGCCCGCGCGTCAGCGTACCACGGCAGCATCCGCGATGTGACTGACGTTCGAACTGCATTTTTACACGATACCGTGTGTTTCTTTTCTTGCCATACAAAAGAGGAATCCTTTTCTCAGCATTCACCAATGCTGAGAAAGATTCCCGGTTGCAAGCACGGCAAGAAATTGCCACAATTTCGTAAAATGCTGTCGCCCGGTTCAATATCGGACATACTCCGCGGAAATTCCCTGCAAATATGCAGCAACCTCCCGCATCATCGCACATCAAGCTTTGATATTTTACCATATATCAACGGGAAAAGCAAGAGTTTACTGCACTTTCTTTTTGCTTTCTGTTTTCATTGAATGTAGAAATTTCGAAAGTATTTTAGATACTTTTTGTTCATTATAACGAATCAAAAGAAAAAACTTTTTGTATCACAGCTTTTTTTAACGTGTAGACTATACATTCTCGTTAAATTGTGATATACTGATTTTATAAGTTTTTCAAACGGATGGTGAAAAAATGGAGAAGTTGTTCACATACAAAACAAGAGGTGTTTGCTCCTCTGCAATTGACATTGTTTTGGACGAGCACGCTGTTATACAGTCTGTTCGCTTTCACGGTGGATGCTCCGGCAATACGCAAGGGGTCGCTCGGCTTGTCAGCGGCATGCCCGCAGCAGAAGCTATTCAACGGTTACGTGGCATTCGCTGCGGGTTCAAACAAACGTCCTGCCCGGATCAGTTGGCACAGGCCTTGCAAAGTATGCTGCAAACACAATTGGAGGAATGAATAGATGCATGAACTAATGAGGTACAAAACATGGCTGCAAGAACCAAGCCTTGATGCACAAACCCGTGCAGAGCTGCAAGCCATTGCCGATAACCCCGATGAAATCAAACTGCGCTTTGGATCCGAGTTAGCTTTCGGAACTGCAGGGTTACGCGGCGTCATGCGCGCCGGTACAAACGCTATGAACCTATATACCGTCGGCCAAGCCACACAGGGACTTGCCAGCTACATTTTGGCGCAGGGGCAACAAGCAGCGCTGAGAGGCGTTGTAATTTCTTACGACTGCCGCAACCATTCCGAAGAATTTGCTTCGCTCGCAGCCGAGATCTTAGCCGGCAACGGAATTACTGTTTATCTCTTTGATAGCATGCGCCCCACCCCCGTTCTGTCTTTTGCGGTCTTGCAGCTACATTGCATTGCCGGAATCAATATTACTGCATCGCATAATCCAAAAGAGTATAACGGCTATAAGGTATATTGGGAGGACGGCGCACAAATTTCCGGCGAAATTGCTCGCGAAATTTCCGAGCATATTGCCAATACCCCGTTCTTTCACGGTGTGCATCATGCAAAAGAAGGAACTGCCTCTCCACTCGTCCATTGTATTGGTTCACAGATTGATCAAGCATATCTTATGCAGGTGCAAAAGCAGTTGATCTGTCCGGAAATCATTGCTGCACAAGCACAGACGCTCCGCATTGTCTATACACCGCTGTACGGTACCGGTCGGCTTTTGGTGCCGCTGGCACTGCAACAGGCTGGCATCACAAATCTGCAGACTGTTCCAGGACAATGCGCCCCCAACGGTGACTTTCCGGGTGTCCCTTTTCCAAATCCGGAATATCCGCAGGCGTTTGAACAAGGAATTTGCATTGCAGAAGAAGTCGGGTCTAACCTTATCATTGCAACCGATCCCGACGCAGACCGCGTCGGGGTCATGGCGCGCGGCAAAGACGGAAAATTTGCAACGATCTCCGGAAACCAAATGGGCTGTCTGCTTTTAGATTATATCATCGGTGCCTTGAAACGCACACACCGGCTCCCACAGGGCGCATATGCTGTCAAGAGCATCGTCTCCACCGCACTTGCCGACCGAATTTGTCAGACACATGGAGTACGGCTGTTTGCCACCTATACCGGTTTTAAATACATCGCACAGGCCATTGAGGCAGAACAGCATGCCGGTTGTGATGGATTCTTACTCGGGTTTGAAGAAAGCTATGGGTATTTACGCGGGATCTACGCAAAAGATAAAGACGCCGTTGTGGCAACTCTTCTGATCTGTGAAATGGCCGCCTATTATCAAAGCCACGGGATGACATTGTTGCAGGCATTGGATGCTTTATATGCACGATATGGATACTATGCAGACGGTGTCGACAACATCTATATGGAAGGTGCAGACGGCAATGAGCGCCGCAAAGCATTCATGCATGCAATCCGCACAACTCCGCCCCAAACTATCGGCGATGAAAAAGTTGTGCAAATCAGCGATTATCTCTGCATGCAGACAACCGATTTGATTAGCAAGACAGTGTCTTCCTGTGCCACTGAGCCGGCTGATATGCTTCGATTTGTTACAGAAAACGGGAATTGCGTTATTGTTCGTCCCTCCGGAACGGAACCGAAAGTGAAGCTTTATTACCAAGTGCGCGGAAAAGACGCAACGCATGCAAATACCATGATACAGACCATCAGTGCTCAAATGAAAGAGATGTTCGAAATTTAAGATTTGGGGAAGCGACAACACATAACAAAATGAATTTGTGCGAAATTCTACAGATTTTGGTCTTGTTTTTGCGCGAAACCCCCTTTGCTTTTTTACAAATCTTAATGTATACTGTTATATGGTGTGTAGCCGAAAACGGCGTAAGTCCAGCTCTGAGACTTACGCCGTTTCATTTTTTTTGGAGGTATTAAACATGCATACAAATCCACTCGCAACAGAAAAACTCAGCACGCTTATAAAAAGCTATGCTATCCCCCGTACAATATCGCTGCTGGTCGGCGCACTTTACAACATTGTTGACCAGATTTTTATTGCAAATGCCGGCTACCTCGGTTCTTACGGTAATGCCGCAAATACCGTGGTTTTTCCTCTAACAGTGGTTGCATTGGCAATTGCTGTTATGATCGGTGACGGCTGCTGCACCTTTGTCAGCCTATGATTGGGAAAAAAAGAACCGGACAACGCTGCTCGCAGCATTGGGAATTGCATAATACTAACAGGCATTGCAGGCATCATATTAACCGCCGTCTATTTGATATGCCAAAACACCCTCATTGCCTGGTTCGGCGGAACGGTCAATGAAAAAACTTTTACCTACGCAAAAGAGTATCTCTTTTGGATTTCTTTCGGCATTCCTTTCTACATGTTTGGATAGGCCATAAATCCGATTATTCGAGCAGACGGTCAGCCGAAATTCGCCATGTTTACAACACTACTGGGTGCCGGCCTCAATATCATTCTGGACCTAATTTTCTTATTCGTTTGCAAATGGGGAATTCATGATAAGCCAGATATAGGTTTTGATGCCACGGATTTTTATGTAGGTTTCATCCGCTGTGAAAACATCCCCCTTTTCGTAGGGATACTGGTCGACAAAGGGTTGCATGCAGATGGCGGCAGTTTTGCAATAGTTGGCAATCTGCTGATGTGAAATGCTGATGTTATATACAGGTTTTGAGAGCCTGAGAAGTTTTGCGGAGGGAAAGACCAAGGTTTACATGAAGAGTCAGACATAAGGACATGACGTGTGCGGTGTGCTTACTGAATTTCAGGGAAGAAGCATTCTTTGGCAGGGTAGTTAAATCCATGCTGAAAAAATCCATCGTGAATTCACGGTAGATATAGTGGAGCTTATATTTATTTTTGCCGTAATCCTCTTTTAGGTCATCCTTATCCACTTTTTTGAGGTTGTGGATATAGTAAGGGCATTTGGGATTGACACACTTATGGACGATAAAGTGTTTGCGGTCTTTCTTTGGAACTAGAGTGTTTCCACAGTGGGGGCAACGTAGTTTCACAGAGGAGAAGCGACTTTCATCTGGTGAGAATCTTGTATCACAAATCTTACAGAGGAGTTGTCCTTTGGAACCGTTGTTTTTGTACAGAAAAGGCTTTGGGGCATCACAGCGGGGGCAGGTACAGTCGTCAGGAATGTCACACTCTGACCGACGGCTGACAGGTCGAATCTTCTTACCATAACGTTTTTCGTAGTAAGGGATGAGATCCTTATATGTCCAATCCTGCCGGAAGTCAGTGACCAGAGGAAGTTCATCAATCTTGAACTTTTGGTACTTTGGAGAATGAGAATCATCAAAAGCCCATTGCTTAAGGGGAATATATCTGCAGATAAAGTTAAGAAGCCAGCAGATTTGTTTATGTTGGTATTGAATAAATTGAAGTAAATAAAGTATAATGTCCATGAGCGTTGGCTCCTTTCGTATAAGGTTTGTTTGGCGATAGACATTATACCAAAAAAGGGAGGTCAATGCTCTTTTTATTTGCAAACCTCCGATAAATCAAGGTTTTAAAGGA
>JAXDZV010000010.1:0-18917 GCA_034086705.1 Eubacteriales bacterium
ACGAATATGTACCTGAAAATAATGCTCTTAACCTGATCCCGTGTCAGCTTGTATGCGGAGATCCTGTAGATCTTTTCCTTCTTCAAGGTCGCAAAAAAGCTTTCCATTCTTGCGTTATCAAAGCAATGCCCTGTACCGCTGAGACTTTGAACAAACCCTGCCTCTCGGAGTGCGGTTCTGAATGCTTCGCTGGTGTACTGACTTCCTCGGTCACTGTGAAAGATCGCTCCGCGAATCTTCTTCCCGTATTGCAATTCAAGCTCTGTCACGGTTCGGATGCAAAGCTCCTTCTTCATATTGCCATCCATTGCTACGGAAAGGATCTCTCCGTTGTAGCAATCGAGAACTGCCGATACGTACAATTTTCCGTCATAGCACTGTATTTCGGTAATGTCGGAAAGCAGCTTTTGAAGCGGTTTTTCCGCTTTAAAGTCCCGTTTGATCAGGTTTTCTCGGTCTTGAATCTCTGTTGTAGCCTTTGTTATGCCGCGTGGAGTCCTTCTTCGGTGCATGATCCCCATTTCGGACATCGTACGGTATACCGTTCGGGGGCTTACGTGGATTCCTTTTTGTTCAAGAGCCAGGTTCATGCGCTTGACACCGTAATTGTCGTTGTCGGGAGGTTCATCCAAAATCGCTTGAGTTTCGACCGAAAGAAGCTCTTTTGCCGTCGGCTTGTTTCTGTTTTTCAGCCATCGGTAATAGCCCGATTCGCTATTCTTTTTTCTATCCGTCTCACATCATTGTAACACCTATATTTCCCTAAGTTTATAGAAAAAGATCTCATATTTTCCACAGCAATTAGGGAAAAGATATGCGCAGAGCCTGCTGTATTTTGTCAGTTTTTTCTTCGTGGTGCGAGCGATAGATTCGCAAGAACATTTATGTTGCAGGGACAGAGTTACCGTCGGAGGAAGCAGATTGCGACAAGCGCATCACGGCATTGTAGGCATTGACGATGGCATTGTATGTTGCTTTATCCAATGTGCCTGTCACTGGCAATAGATATACCTTTTGCACCGCACTGATACCTGTGGTAAATTCCGGGGAGAGTTTTCCGTCAATTACGATATCAGGGATCGTTCTAATGCGACCTCGGATGACAGATAGTGCAAACTGCACTTGTGACACGAGCATGGGATAAGCGTATAAATTTTGGAGAACAGCAGGATTATACAATGCTGTAAAACTGTCGCCCACCAGAATAGAGGCTAGGTATGCATAGTATTGATTGCGCGCGGCTTCCCATGTTAAATAATCAGCATTTGGTGCTTGCGGGGCAATTCCCTGCTGTTTTTGAAAAATGCGAATAGCTTCTTCTGTTTGCGCACTTGCTATCCCATCGGTTGGAATACGTGGGATTGCGGGATCAAAATAGGATATGCCGCGCAAGTAGAATTGCAGCTCGCGTAAATTATTTTGTGTGTCACGCATGTCGATGGTACCGTTTTCGGCCATGATTTACTCCTTTCATGAAGCAGAGTTGCCGGGATACTGTCCCTCTGAGCGGAGATTGCCATTTGCAATGGCAGTTGCCTGTTCTTCGATTGCTGCCCATACAATAGGGCCGACTATTCCGTTTTCCTCTAGACCGTTTAGCCGCTGAAAAGCGATGACATCCTCGTAGGTTGCATCGGTGAAGGTGCCTGTAACGGGCACGGGAGCAATTTCGGGGTAAACGGTTGCGAGAATATTAAGATTTTCTTGTAATGTTTTGACAGCATCCAATGTCATACCTCTTTTTAGCAAGACACCGCCGAAGGGGGTGGGGATGTTTTCCAGGGTGCTTGCGGGCAGACTGGTGATTAAACCGAGATATACACTGTACAGCCGATTCCAGGTCTGTTCACCAACAATTCCGTCAACCGGCAGGCCGTAGAAATTTTGGAAGGCGTATACAGCATCTCTTGTTTCGTCGCCAAAATACCCTGTAATAGCAATGGGGGGAAGCTGTGCGATATATTCTCCCACAAACGCCAAATAGTATTGTAATACAGATACATAATTTCCACTGTCCCCATATCGCAGAACTTTGGGATATGCATTTCCGATTTCTTCTAAAGAAAGTCCTTCGGAACTGAGCTCATTTAATTTTTTCACACTTGCAAATACGTATTGAATGCGATACCAGGTTGCGCTGTTGACTATCCCTGTCGGGTCCAAATTAAAAATTTTCTGAAATGTGCGCACGGCTTCTCCCGTTTCAGGACCGTAGATGCCATCTGTGGGATTGATTTTCGGAATCGCCGGATAGTTTTGTGAAATGCGATTTAGGCGTAGCTGGACGTCTAAAACGTCGTTTCCGACGGAACCGATACGCAGAGGAGAAGCAGGGGCGCTTGCATCAAAACCACGTACCGGAACATTATTAATAATATCGATGTCTTCACCGTAATAGGTTTGCAGAATCTGATAAGGCGAGAGCCCCTCATTTGCCAGAGCAACGCTGCCCCATTGCGAGAGTCCGTCACAGGTGACCGTAGTTCCGTTGCAATACTGAGCAAACAAGGGTTCGATATTTCCTTGCCGGACAATGTAACTGTTGAAGATTTCATCAACAATGCGCGAAATGTTTTCGAAAATATTTCTCCCATATACGTATGATTGATCTGTAGCGGTAGAATTTGTGATATCAAAATCGTATCCGCGTGATCGATAATATTCGGTATAAATTCGATTCAGTGCAAAGCTGATTTGCGCATATATATTTGCTCGTAGCGCATTTTCCGGCCATGTTGGGTATACTTCGCTGCTTGCCACGTTTTTAATATAGTCCGGAAAAGAAACGGTTACGTTTGGTGCAGATGCATCATCAGCTGAGCCTAAATGTACCGTTATTTCGTTTGGAATTCCGACTTGTGTTGAGAATGGCATTCAGCTTCCCTCCAATTCATTTGGCTCAAAATCTCGAAAAACGATGGGGCGGTCTTTTTGCCCAGTGTAAAAATCTTCATCGCTGACAGGAATCATGGAAAAGGGCTGAATTGAGGTAATACCAGAGAAAACAGCAACATTTCGTGCGATCACGGGGTAGTAACCATCTTTGTCTATTCGAATATTATACAACGCATATGATTTGCCAATCTCACCCGGAAGCTGTGATAGAGAGGCGACCGGGGCAGGAAGATTTATCGGTTGCGTTTCGCCACTCTCGTTGGTGGTCAAGACATAAAGCAGTTCTCGCTCGCCGTCCGGTGCAATATCACTGATTTCTACGGTTGCGCCCTGAATGGGGAGAGACTGGTGCGCAGTTGTTACAAATACTTTTAAGGTACCTGTATTTTCCGGAATGACAACTGCGGCTGATTTGGATTGCAGCATATATCAATGTCTCCTTTGCGTTTTTTTGGGGGGTCTGCTTTAGTATATGTGATACAGATGAAAGGTGCGAAAAAAAGCTGCCGTAGTGTACTACGGCAGCTTGGTTGTGATGAAATAATTTTTAATTTTTTTCAGCGGGAATATAATTTTCAAACTTACTCTGCGACACCTTTGTGAAACTGTGTGAACCATAAACATCCACATTCTTCGCAACACCGGACAATGCAGAAGAGGAGATGTACGCATTTGCGTTTTGGAACAGTGGAATAACAGGTAGATCTGTCATCAGAATTTTTTCTGCATCTGCCAAAATAGAACTCATCTGCGCACGGTCAGAAGCTGCAAACGCGGCGGAAATCAATTCATTATATGCTTCATTGTTATAACCGGTCATGTGCGTACGTGGTGTATAATCATCGTATGCGGTTGCAACACCATTCCCGGAAAACTTCGGAGCAAAGGGGGCAAGTGTGGAAAATGCGCTGGTGGTTAATGTCTGATAATCTAAAAGCAGAACATCATAATTGTAATACATCTGCGGTTGCTCGCCGGTTTGGAACAATTCTTTTTTGGGTGCTTTAGTAACAGTTCCAGCAGTGGTTTCTTCTTCCACTATCGCTGTAGTATCGTCACTTTCTTCTATATAAGCTTCTTTGCCCTTCTCAACGATGCCATACGTATGGGCATAGTGTGCCTGATCTAACGGATTTAGTTGAATTTTCAGACCGAGCTGCTCCCAGGCTTCTTTTAACAGCTGTGCAATTTCACCGTTATGCGCGGTATCGCGGTATGCAAGCGTCAGAGTTCCGGAAGAAACACCTGCCGAAGCAAGACTTTCTTTGGCTTTTGCAAGGTCTGCTTGTGTATTCAGCAGGGAACCGACCTCCTTTCGGAACGAAGAAGATACTTTTCCGTAGGAAACACCGTCCGGAACAAGCCCTGTTGCTGCTTCAGCACCGACGTACACGGATGCAAGAGCCTCGCGATCAATTGCCAAGGACAGCGCCTGTCGCACACCTTGTTTGGAAAGCAGACTGTTTTCGGTATTCAAAAATAAACTTGCAGTTGAAAGCGTATCGCTCGCTTTGGCTTTTGAGGCTAGAGCATTGGAAGAAGCGATAGCGCCGGAGATGTAGTGCAACTGGTCAGCTGCTTCTGAGAGTTTCTGATCACCGGAAAGGGCAATTTCCCCCTGCTTTACACGATACTCAAATGCCTGTGTCCGTTCATCTTCGTTTAATCCAAAGTGGAAGATCAGGCGGAACGGTGTGACGTATTTATCGCGGCGAATTTCTTCGGCAATACTGTCGTAGTTGACGCAGTCATAGTATTTGTTGCGTTCCAGAACAAGCGTTTGTCCCTCTTTAGAGGCATCCATATTCTTTACAGTAAAAGGCCCGCTTGTTACGATATTTGTAGAGGTTTTATACCAGGTATCTGCGTAAACAGAGGCATAGTCTTCTCGCACGGGAGCAAGAGCAATACTGGCAAGGTTCTCCAAAAACAGTTCATAATTTACGCCGTCTTCCAATGTCACTTGCAGTGTGTAGGTATCGATAGAGGCAAGCCCCAAATCGGCGACGGTGACTGTGCCTTCGGTTAAAGCCTGTGCGTTTTTAATGTAAAACAGCAACGGCTTTGCGGCGCAGGTGAAATCGGGATCCAAAATTCGTTTCCAAGAATAAATGAAATCATCAGAACTGACACGGCGACCGTCACTCCATGCTGTTTTCCGCAGCAGAAAAGTGAGGGTGTTCTTCTCTTCGTCGTACTCGTATTTGTCGCAGATGCCGTTGACAACTTTTCCGTTTTCGTCATATTGCATCATACTTTCATAACAAAGGCTGAGATATTGAACGGCGGAAGCGTCAGTTAATGCAGCTGCCGGATCCCACACGCGTAATTCTGAGCCCATATATACATTGATATAGGCGCCCTTGGTCTCTGAATCGACAAACATGCCACATCCGCTTAACAGAGCGGATAACAGCAAAAGCGCCGTCAACAAAACTGCGGTGAAACGTTTCATGTACGATAATTCCTCCTGTACAGAAAAACACAATCCCGTATGGTTCAAAACTCAGAAAAACGGGATGCAAATCTACGCTATATTATAACATTTTGCCGCGACAAAGGCAAGAACCCTTTTCGCTTTTTGGGATTCTTAGATACTTGCACAAAATTAAAATGCAAAAATGTGCAAAATAACGAATATTGTCGACTGGATTTCAAAAAATCGGAACCATACGGCTTCTTCTCAAAATCAGTATTCGCATGTATTTTCAAAAGATACACACCCATACAACAGGTAAAGCGGAGGTTTGTGCCGGCAGACTGTTTGCGGCGAAATGCGTGGTTTATGAACAATGGTGCAGAGCCTTACAAAGATGAATAATCTGCTTGTTTGATGCTTGTATAAAAGGCCCGCCTGTCCGGATATAGCACAAACTGCCAGGCAGGCGGGAAGACATTGGATATTGTTAACGCGTAAAACGTGTCAGCTTTTTTCTTCTTCCGGGTCGAAATAGGATAAAGCGGTGCCGATGACCGTGCCGAAATTTGAAAGTTCCGGTGCTATGAAACGTACTTTGAACATTTGACTCAGACGTTCAAACAACGGTCTTGCCTGCGGAATCTTTGTAAGATTGCCGGTCATAACGATGTCTTTAAGCTGGTGCTGTCGAGCTGCAAACAAGGCGATCATCGCTACGGTTTCAAAGATCATATTGATTAATCCGAGTGCAATGTCTGCATTGGTTGCCACATCGCTGAGCTTTCCAAAATTAGATGCGGTCATATCCTGCGGCAGCGGTACACCTGCTGTGATGTCTCCAACTCTCAGATCAATCCGGCTCAAATCACCTGTTTTGGCGAGCGCAACAATATGCTCGATGCTATCCATTGCGAGCAAACGCTTCGAAAGCCCCATCAAAGTACCTCCGCCGACACCCGTGCCGCCTAGATAGTCAACGGTTACATGGCCATTTGCATCTTGCTGCGCCAGGGTTGTGGCGGTTCCGGTCCCCATACTGACGACCACCGCTCGAGGTAGGCCGGACAGATACAACCCTCCGCATCCGACTGCACGAAATTCTGAGACATGACTGCATGGCAGATTAAAAATGGATGAGGAAATACAAGAAGACCCGATTCCCGTGATCATGACGCGTTGTATATCGGATAATTCCAAATGATTTTCACTGGTAAATTTCCCGAATGCTCCGTATACGGAGGTCACAGGATCGGTTGCATGTACAAAAATCGGTTTGATCAATGCGCGTTCTGTTGTAAAACCGGTGATTTTTGTGGTACTGCCACCGACATCAATACCAACGATGACTGGCATTGCGCTGCCCTCCTTTCGCTGTGGTCAGCACAAAAAGTGCGAAGATAGAAAAATATTTAATAAGAAATACCTTGCCACAGCATAGCATCTGCAACTTTCAAAAAGCCAGCGATGTTTGCACCTGCAACCAGGTTGCCAGGCATACCGTATTCTGCAGCGGCATCAGAAGCGCTTTTATAAATACTGCACATAATCTGGCGCAGTTTTTCATCTACCTGCTCAAAGGTCCAAGAAAGACGCTGCGAATTTTGCGACATCTCAAGACCAGAAGTGGCTACGCCGCCAGCATTCGCAGCTTTTGCTGGTGCGAACAAAACACCTGCAGCCTGAAATGCTGCGATTGCACCGGGGGTGGAAGGCATGTTTGCCCCTTCTGCAACAGCGTAAACGCCGTTTGCAATCAAAAGCTTAGCGCTGTCTTCGTTAATCTCATTTTGCGTTGCGCAGGGCAGGGCAATATCACAGGGAATGCTCCAGATGCCGCTGCAGCCCGTCGTGTAAACTGCAGCAGGAACACGCTTTGCATATTCACAAATACGTGCCCGCTCAACTTCTTTGATTTGTTTTACAACGGCAAGCTGTATGCCGGCAGGATCATAAATATATCCGTTGGAGTCGGACATGGCAATGACGGTAGCACCGAGCTCAGTAGCTTTTTGTGCCGCATAAATTGCTACATTGCCCGAGCCTGAAATGACAACTTTCTTGCCGGAGAAAGAAGAGCCGTTATGGCGC
The DNA here is from genome assembly GCA_034086705.1 of Eubacteriales bacterium. Lineage (GTDB taxonomy): Bacteria > Bacillota > Clostridia > Oscillospirales > CAG-272 > UMGS1225. Next base: position 7,403 of record JAXDZV010000010.1, read on the forward strand.
AACATTTCGTCGGTAAAGTAACAAAGGCCGTATCCGGTTGCTTCCGTGCGCACAAGGGAACCGCCGTATGACAGACCTTTTCCGGTCAAAACACCGGTAAATTCGTTGCGCAACCGTTTGTATTGACCGAACATATAACCGATTTCACGGGCACCTGTTCCGATATCACCGGCAGGAACATCTGTGTCGGGACCGATATGGCGACACAGTTCAGTCATGAAGCTTTGGCAAAAGCGCATGATCTCCGCGTTGCTCTTTCCTTTGGGGTCGAAATCAGAACCGCCCTTTCCTCCGCCCATGGGCAGCGTAGTAAGTGAATTTTTGAAAATCTGCTCAAAGCCGAGAAATTTAATGACAGAGAGATTGACAGAAGGATGCAGGCGAAGGCCGCCTTTGTAGGGACCGATGGCGGAATTGAACTGTACACGGTATCCGCGATTAACCTGAACTCGACCGGCGTCGTCTACCCAAGAAACACGGAACATCACAACACGTTCAGGCTCGACGATTCTCTCAAACACTCCCGCCTGAACCAAATCCTCTCTACGTTCCGCAACCGGTTCAAGACTCTCCAGTACTTCTTCGACTGCTTGAAGAAATTCCGGCTCGTTAGGATTCTTTCTGCAAGTTCTCTCATATAGGTCCTTCAGATATTCATTTTGAAATGCCATTTGTTTTTTCTCCTGTTTCACTTGATTTTTATAAAAGATCTAACAAAAAAAGTATACACGAAGACGCAATGAAAAGCAAGAGAATACGGATATTTTTGCAAAAAATATATATATTTTTTGCAGCCGGCAGGAGTGTTTTTGGCATAAAAAAAGATAGACTTGCAAAAAGAAGGAAAAAGGATCGTGCCCGGAATTGCTTTTTAGAGGAAATTGTGTTACAATACACCCGTGTATCGTTGTGCGGAAGTGCGGCGATGAAAACAACCAAAAGAAAGGAATAACACATAATGTTGAAACAGAATATACCTGCTGCAATGGCGGATACCTTTACACTGGCAAACGGTGTACAGATCCCTTGTATTGGATATGGCACATGGCAAACACCGAACGACCAAACACGTGCTGCGGTTTCCGCGGCGTTGGGGCTTGGATATCGGCATATTGATACCGCCTGGTGTTATGGAAACGAGCAGGGGGTTGGACAGGGCATCCGCGACAGCGGTGTGCCGCGAGATCAACTTTTTGTTACCACAAAGCATTGGGTTACTGCTCGCGGATATGAGCAGACCATTGCAGCAGTGGAAGATTCATTGAAAAATCTGGGGTTGGATTATTTGGATCTTTATCTGATTCATTGGCCGTGTGTGCTACGCAGCGATGCAGCCTGGGAGGAAATTAACGCACAGACTTGGCGTGGTTTTGAAAAAATGTATAACGATGGAAAGATTCGTGCCCTGGGCGTGAGTAATTTCCAGGCAAAACATTTGGATGCGTTGGAGAAATTTTGCACGGTCAAGCCAATGGTGAACCAATTGGAATTTCATCCTGGCTATTTGCAGTGGGATAACGTGCGAGATAGCATGGAACGTGGTATTTTGGTGGAAGCCTGGAGTCCGCTTGGCAGCGGCGCGGTTTTACAGAATGAGCTGCTGGCATCCATTGGGAAAAGGTACGGAAAGACAACTGCACAGGTTTGTGTTCGATATGCATTGCAGAATGGTGTTTTGCCTTTGCCAAAATCCGTTCATCCTGTCCGTATGGCTCAAAATGCAGACGTGTTTGATTTTGCGCTTTCTGAAGAAGAGTGTGCCAAGATAGCCGCCATGCCAACGCTCGGCTTTTCAACCTATTTGCCGGAGGAGGCTCCGGCAGATGCGCTTGCAGGCCTTTTAAAGAAATGAGCGTTGTAACGCGGTACGGTGATTATCATATTCATTCAACCTTTTGCGATGGAAAGGACACGCCGCAGCGAGTTGCGCAGGCGGCCTATGCTGCAGGCTTTCCGTGTATTGGGTTTTCTTCTCATGCACCTGTTCCGCTTGCGGATGATTGGCACATGTTGCAAAGCCGGCAGACTGCGTACAAAGAGGAAATCCAACGACTTGCGGATGTGTACCGCGGCAGAATGGAAATTATATGCGGTATAGAGGCAGACGGGGATACTGTGGCACAACCGCAAGAGTATGCATATGTGATTGGCTCTGTGCATGAGGTGCTATGTGCGGGTGAGCGCTGCGCTGTGGATGCGTCGGCGGAACTGGCAGCGCAAACGGTCCATCGCTTTTTTGCGGACGATTGGTATGCATATTGTACAGCGTATTTTCAAACACTCGCAGCGTTGCCGCAGCGTCTTAGCTTTCAGGTGATCGGGCATTTCGATTTGTGTGCAAAATATAATACATGTATGCCTTCCTTTGATGAAATGGATCCCCGGTATCTGCATGCGGCGTTTGAGGCATTGGACGCGTTATCCCGGACGGGGGCGGTGTTGGAAATTAATACGGGTGCAATTTTCCGCAAGCACCGAACTGTTCCGTATCCGACATTGTCGCTTCTTCGTTTTTGGCATAGCCGCGGTGGAGATATTGTATTCTCCTCCGATGCGCATTGCGCAGCAGCACTCGGTTTTTGTTTTGGGGATGCGATTGCATTGGCAGCTTCTGCCGGATATCGGCAAAGTTGTATATGGGAAAACGGGCGGTTTGTACCAGTTTCACTTTTTTTGTAGTGGTATTAACTCTCGCCTTCCTCGGTGAAATTTCCAAAATAGACACAAGAAAAATCCCCCGTGCATGCACAAAGCAGCTGCTACAACGTCTCAACGCTGTATGCTGTGTAGTGCGTGCATGGGGGATTTTTGAATGCGGCGGTTTCAAGCGAAACGCAGAAAAAATTGCAAAACCTGCGTATTACTCGCTTGTGGATGCCGGCAAATAACCACTGGTCTGCAGAGAAGTGATATATTCTTCCAGACATTGCCCGCTTGCATGTATGCGCATTGCGTGGTATCTGCCGACAAAACGATATTGGTTTGGTACATAAGCGTAACCGGTTTGTGCTGTCTTATCCGCCGGATATCGCTTTATAAAACCGAATTTCCATGCATTTTCGGTGAGCCATTTACCTGCGTCTGTAGCATCAAAATTTGCAACCGATTCCATATAATCGATTTTGAAAGAAAGGCCGAGTACGGTATCGTTGGTTCCGGGGGCATCGATACTTTCATCATTTCGATGGGTGTAGTAATAGTTTTGAAAAGAATAGCTGACGTATCCTACCGTAATACCAACATCTGTAAAACCGTTAGCGCGCAGTTCTGCGAAAAGTGCTTCCGAAGCCTTTTCCGCGGTTTCAACCATATATTGCAGCGGTCTGCCATCTTTTTTCATATTGATGACCTGTGTTAACTTTTGCGGCTCAAAAGTTTGATCGACCGGGGTAGCCACAGAAGCAACTGCAAGGAACGCATCGCGATCGGCAGGATTCATAAAGGACTCATATGCACTGACATCAGCCTTTAACCCCAGAGCATTGGAATCCGGGAAATTTGCAGTTTCGTCAATACCTTGCATAGGCTGATTGCCTTTTAACAAAAAAGTGACCGGAACGCTGTTTTCCCCGTCGTCGGAGGTGCTGCGGGTGATGGTAACGGTATGCGTTTTTTCATCATAAGAGCATTGTAACCCTCTGACGTAAGTTGCCAGAAAATCATAAGGAACATATACATCACCGTTTTCTAAAATTGTGGGAGCTGCGAGATGGATCGGAATACCGTTGCATTCTGCTTCACGTGTTCCAATATAGAACATAACATTTTCTCCGGTTTGCGGATCGGTTGTAAAGCGCAATTGCTGTGTATCTCCCGTTGTGACAATGTCACACAATTCCAAAACAGGCGTCAGATTGATGTATAGGGTACCATTTCGTAACATTTTCCGATATGGCACAGACGTCCCTTTTTTAACATCGCCGATTTTAACAGTATAGTACGAAAACCCCGGTTTTTCATAGTGGTGTAAATTCAAAAAAAACAAACCGATTGAAATTAGCAAAAAGAGCAGAAAAAAGGAGAGAAAAAGAACGATACGACCACGTATTGCCTTGCTGCGTGAGGGCAGCGGTGTTTGTCCGGATGCAGCACGCGGTGCGGTCGGGTGTTTGCCTGTCGCATTCTTTGTCGCTTGCGACCGGTGTGCGGTTTGCGCGGAGCGCGTTGCTTTTTGGTGTATTTCTTTCTGCGATGGAATATCAGTTTTACCGGTTGCTGTAGTTGCAGCAGGTTGTCTTTGCGGGCGGCTGGGACGCTTTGTATGCTGCTTGGGAGATGCCTTCGGCGTTTGCTGCATATCTTTTGGTTTCCTCCTTTCCGAAAAAAGGTGCGAAATTTTTCTGCTTTAGTCTTTTGTGCAAATGAGCTCCGCTGCATATGGAAGCTGCTGTATCATATCGCAGAAGGTGCGCCATTCCTCCAGTTTATGATAATGACGCGCATGATACATGTTGGTCAGCGTTTCATAATTTAGTGTAACTGTACGAAGCTGTTCATAGGAAGATGGCAAGAGTTGAATTAAATCATACCAATCTGCCTTGTTTTTGGTTTGTACATAGCGCAGCCGGGTTTGCTCCAAAAAATCAATCAGAGTGTTCAGTGCCGCTACTGCGTTCTCTGAAAGATGGTCATGGCTAAAATCTTCCAGTGAAAACGGTTTGGCATGAATTTTATGCATGGTACTGGTTGAATTTGCAACGGTTGCAACTTTGTATGTATCAAATTCTTTCCACCAATACAGTGGCGCAGTGATATCAAGGCTGACAAAAATCTGTCGCATAAATTTTCGTTCGTCACTGCCGGCGGCGCACAGGCGGCGGCACAAAGCAAGGTCAGCTTCTCCCAAATGGAAAACGCCCTGTTCTGTCACATAGCTGTCGCTCTTTGCCCAACTGTTCAGTGGATTTCGTGCGCCGCGCAGGGCGTTTTCAAAGTTCATAACGCATATTTTCTCAATTCGAATCAAAATATGTTCGTCCTTTCGGATGTTTCAATACAAGGCCAGTATACCATAAAGTTTTCGGAAAAGAAAGAATCTTTTGTAAAATTTACACACTTTGGCTGTGTTTTTATGCTGTTCTAAACGGTATTTTTGGAGGTCAACTGGTGCAGAAAGCTTTCACCGGGCAGCTCGCAAACACATTCAAAATTTTCCAGAATGGTTTTCCCAATATCTGAAAAGGTTTTTCTCGTACCTAAATTGATACCGAAGGGGTTGGTTGTACATACGAGTAAAGGGGTATACTCACGGGTGTGATCGGTCGTTGGATATCCCGGATCGCAGCCGTGGTCTGCGGTAATCATGAGTAAATCATCCGGATGTAACTTTGTGTGAAAACTTTTCAAAAAGCAATCGAAACGGCTGAGTGCTGCAGCATATCCTCCAATATCATTGCGATGCCCGTACAGCATGTCAAAGTCTACCAAATTTACAAAGCACAGGCCGTGAAAGTCCTGCGATAGCATTCCGTCTGCTTTTTTCATTCCGTCTTCGTTGCCGGTGGTACGGATAGTTTGCGTGATGCCACGACCGGCAAAAATATCATGAATTTTTCCAATGGCAATTACGTCACATCCGTTTTTTTTCAGGTAGTCCAGCACTGTGTCGTGCGGCGGTTCTAACGCGTAATCATGGCGGTGTGCGGTTCTGGTGAAATTTCCGGGAGTCCCGATAAATGGGCGCGCAATAACTCTGCCGACGGCATTTTTACCGGTAAGCATACCGCGTGCAATTTCGCAAATGTGGTATAATTCGGCAAGCGGGACGATGTCTTCGTGCGCGGCAATTTGAAACACGCTGTCAGCAGATGTATATACGATCAGCTTGCCCGTTTTTATGTGAGTATCCCCGTAGTCTTCAATGACCTTTGTGCCGGAATACGGGCGATTGCATAGAATATCGCGCCCTACAGCCAATTTGAAACGGGCAAGCAGCTCTTCTGGAAACCCGTTTGGATAGGTTGGCAAATCATGCTCGGAAATTACACCGCACATTTCCCAATGGCCGATAATGGTGTCTTTGCCATGGGATGCCTCTGTCATACGCGCAAATGCACCGAACGGTGTGCATACAGGATGTCCAAGACAGATATGATCGATATTTAAAAGCCCGAAGCTTTCTAAAGTCGGGCAGTGATATGCGGGGTCTTTTGCAACAGTGGCAAATGTATTTGCGCCGGCGTCCCCATATTGCAAAGCGTCCGGCATGGCGCCAATGCCAAAGGAGTCTAACACAAATAGAAAAATTCTTTTGTATTTTTTCATGTTGCTTACACTCCGTTTTGTTTGATAATCATAGCAACGGCATGCGCTGCAATTCCTTCGCAACGGCCCGTAAACCCGAGCCCTTCTTCCGTGGTTGCTTTGATATTGACAACATCCGGCGCGCACTGTAAAAGCGAGGCGATCGATGTGCGCATTTCCTTTTTGTAGGGGCTGAGCTTTGGTTGCTGTGCGATCACAGTAATATCTACGTTGCCGACGTGCCATCCGTTTTCCAAGAGCATTTGCATGATTTTGGTGCAGAGTATTGCAGAGCGAACTCCGCAATACTGTGGATCACTGTCTGGAAACAGGGTGCCGATATCGTCGCAGCCCATTGCGCCCAGTAAGGCATCCATGACAGCATGTAACAACACATCTGCATCAGAATGCCCCAAAAGCCCTTTTTCATGCGGGATCGCAATTCCTCCCAGAAAGAGCGGACGGCCTTTTATAAGACGGTGTACATCGTAGCCGTGCCCGATTCGAAATGCATCCGTGTGCATACGTTTATTCCCCTCTTTCCCTAAGATATACGGAAGCGATTGCCATATCCTCCCGCGTTGTAATTTTAATATTTTGATAGCCACAATCAGTGAGCTTAACGGGAAAAGAACAATGTTCTGCAAGAGAAGCATCGTCGGTACCGGTAAAACCATCTTCTTGGGCGGTATAGGCGGCAGCACGATAAATTTCTGCGCGAAAAATTTGCGGCGTTTGTACCAAGAAAGTTTGTGCTCTTTCTGTTGTGTTTTTAACGAAGCCGGCTGCGTCTGTCAGTTTTACGGTGTCTTTGGCTGGTGCGGCAGCAGCTGCGGCACCATATATATACGCATCCAGGGCTACGCGATGGATGATGTCGGGGGTGACAAGGCAGCGGGCAGCATCATGTATTGCAATATAATCCGATTCTTTTTTGACAGCGCGAAGTCCCTGCATGGCAGAGCCTTGCCGTGTAGTTGTCCCCGGCACAATTTTGCTTATTTTGGTGATGCCGTAACGCGCGAGTAACGGTGGATAATCTTCTAATTCATCCAGCCGTGCTACCAAAACAATATCTTGAACTTCGTCGCAGCGTTCAAATGCCAAAAGCGTACGCAGGACAACAGGAACACCACGTAACTGTATCCACTGCTTTGTCTGTTCTGTTCCCATGCGGCTGCCGGAACCGGCAGCGAGAATGATTGCGCTGAGATGTGTCCCCTGTCGAATCTTTTTTGCCAATTTCTGCAACAGGACCGCTCCTTTCCGCTATTCATATCATTTTTCATTTTTGTGTATCTTTTTTGCGTATCTATAAATCTATTGTATCATAACGTTTCAAAAAAGGGAATATGTACACGAAAAAAACAGGTAGCTCAGATTGCATGCCATCGATTGGCCAATGCAAGAAAACAAGGTTGGATGATTGACAACAGAGCGTTTTTTATGATAAAATATCCTTGGTTTGGTATCTGAATAGGCGAGGCATTTTATTACATGAAGAAATCGAAAGGAGCGTGCGCTGTGGAGTTTTTTCCTCAGATTGTCGGTAATTCTGCATTGAAGCGTTATTTTGCCGAACATATTGTAAGTGGACGGCTTGCGCATGCGTATTTGTTCGTTGGTGCATCCGGCAGCGGCAAAACGAGTTTTGCACTGTCTTTGGCGGCTGCGATGGCGTGTACGGATTCTGAAAAACGCCCCTGCGGGCACTGCTCTGTCTGCCGGAAATTACTCAATGCCCAGTGTGCAGACCTGACATGTATTTCTTCACACGCCGAAAAATCGGCGACTATCCGGGTAGATACAATCCGTCAAATGAAAGAAAACGCAGATATTTTTCCAAACGATTTGGATTTTAGAATTTTCTTAATTGACGACGCATCTGATATGAATATACAGGCGCAAAATGCGCTGCTAAAATTGCTGGAAGAGCCGCCTGCCAATGTGTATCTGTTTTTGCTTGCGACAGATCTTTCCCGGCTGCTGCCAACAATTTTGTCGCGCGTGCAGGTGTTTCACATGGAACGGTTGCATTTGCAGCAAATGCAGCAGTGTTTAAAACAGCATGCTGCTGCGGCAGCATGCTGTGCCACAGACCCAAAGCGGTATTGGGAAATTTTGCGAATTGCCGATGGGGTGATTGGGAGGGCACAAAAGCTTTTTGCCATGACGCCCGGGCAGTACGCCGATGCAGATCAGGTGCGAATATATCGATGTGCTGCCGAGGTGATGGAGCTGTTTGCGCATCCAGCCAGGAGTCGTGCACATTTATTGGCTTTTTTGCAAGACCATGTGCCCGACCGGGATCAGTGTGGCAAACTGATTGACTGGCTGATGGCAGCTATGCACGATTTGCTGTTATTCAAAAAGGGAGCAGATGCGCGGATGCTTGCCTTTTTCTTCGATGCTGAAAGTGTCGAGCGCGTTGCCGCTTCCCTGACTGCCGCGCAATCCGCCCGTATATACGAGTCACTTGGGGACCTGCGGCAGATGACACAGGCAAACTTAAATGTGAATAGTATGCTTTGTACATTGGTTGCGGCGTTATATGGTAGTAAATGAAAAAGGGGACGAAAAGATGGACGAGGAAAAGGTACAACAGCAAGCGCAGCAGCCATGTGCTGCGGATACGCCTGCTTTGGTTACAATAGTCGGGGTGCGTTTTAAGCCCGATGGGAAAGTATATTATTTTGATCCCGGTTCGTTTTCGCTCAACGAGGGCGATCGTGTTGTTGTGCAGACTGCACGTGGGGCAGAGTATGGATTTGTCTCCTGCGCTAACCGTGCTGTGCGCATGTGCGAAGTGACAGCTCCGCTCAAAAGTGTTGTTCGCATTGCAACCGAACAAGATACACAGTGCTATGAGGAAAATTTGCAGCAGCGTGAAGAGGCGTTGCGGGTCTGTCAGAAAAAGATAGCCGAACATGGGCTTTCCATGAAACTGGTGGATGCTGAATATACTTTTGACCGCTCTAAGTTATTATTTTATTTCACGGCAGACGGTCGCGTAGATTTCCGCGAGCTGGTGAAGGATTTGGCATCTATATTCCGCATTCGTATTGAGCTGCGGCAAATCGGTATTAGGGACGAGGCTAAATTGATTGGTGGGCTGGGAATATGCGGCCGACCGCTTTGTTGTCATAGCTTTTTAAGTGATTTTGTTCAGGTATCGATTAAAATGGCGAAAGAACAAAACCTTTCTCTGAATTCTTCCAAGATTTCAGGGACCTGTGGCAGGCTGATGTGTTGTCTGCGGTATGAACATGATGTGTATGAAGAAGAGATTCGCAAGACGCCGAAAATGGACAGTATTGTGCAGACCAAAGAGGGGCAGGGGATTGTAACAGAGGTGAACCCGCTGGCTGGGCTGGTACGTGTTCGCTTCATTGGCACGAAGAGCGAAATGCCTCCAAAGCTTTATCATCGCGATGATGTAACGCCAACCGGATTGTCAAAGAAGGATTTGCGTAATCGGGAAACAGTTCAGCGCACAATGGAATCGGAAGAAGAACCAGAGGATCTTCTCAACGAAGCAGAAGCTGTTGCAAAGGTCGCACCGGAAATTGTACAGAAGGGTGCGGAATCCGCACAGGCTCCCTCCTCAAAGCATTCTGCACGACGCGGCAGCAACAGAAAAGGCCATGGGAAGGCGCGCGGCACAAAAGGCAGCGCAAAAGAAAACGGCGAGCTGAAGTAAAAATATGCTGAAGAAGAACGAATGTGTACAGGCACAAATCACAGATATGAACAATTTTGGATTTGGCGTTGCTCATTGCGACGGGCAGGTGCTTTTTGTTCAAAACGGAGTGACTGGTGATGATGCACTTTTGCGTGTGATCAAATTGGCTAAAACATATGCAGTGGCCCGCATCGATCAGTTGCTTGTACCCTCTCCGTATCGTGTTGTTGCTGCATGTAACGCGTATCGTAGTTGTGGCGGCTGTCAATATCAGCATATTTCTTATGCTTATGAAAAAACGCTGAAAGAGGAAACAGTTCGTGCTGCATTACGGCGAGCCGGATTAAAACTGCAGGTGGCTCCTATCACGGGAAACGACCAGCTGTATGCATATCGGAATAAAGCCCAGTATCCTGTGGTGCAGGGGAGCGATGGAAAGTTGCGAGCGGGGTTTTATGCTTCGAAAACGCATCGAGTTATACCGGTTACGACGGATTGTATTGTGCTTCCGCCGCTGTTTGGGCAGATTGCAGATGAAATTTGCAGACTTTGTGAGGAGTACGGTGTCAGCGCTTATGATGAAAAACAGCATACCGGTTTGCTGCGACATATTTGTATCAGACAAGCACTAAGCGGTGTAATGGTGACACTTGTAGTTAATGCTTCTGCTTTCCCAAAGCAGAAGGAGCTTGCTGCTGCCTGCATGCGTCGGTTTCCGCAGATTCGTTCTTTTTATCTCAATAGCAATCAACAGCAGGGAAATGTGATTTTAGGAAAGACGTGCTGCCTATTAGCAGGGGATGCGGCGATCTTTGATACGCTGTGCGGGCTATCTTTCAAAATATCGCCACTGTCCTTTTATCAAGTGAATCAGCAAATGGCAACACGGTTGTATCAAAAGGCCAAACAGTTGCTTGCGCCACGCCCCTGGGAAAACTTATTGGATTTGTATTGTGGTACGGGAACAATCGGTTTGACAATGGCAAAAGAAGTGGGGACCCTGACGGGGGTAGAAATTGTACCACAAGCGATTGCGGATGCGAAGGAGAACGCAGCACGAAACGGCATACAAAATGCGTCATTTCTGTGTGCTGACAGCGCAGCGATACTTCATGAGATGCGGCAGAGTGGCAAATACTACGCGGCGGCTATTGTTGACCCTCCGCGAAAAGGACTTGCAAGTTCGGTTATTGACGATCTTTCCGCTATGCAGCCGGATCGCATCTGCTATATTTCCTGCGACCCCAATACACTTGCGCGCGACTTGCAACGATTTGCGGTAAAAGGTTATACGGCACATACGGTATATCCCTATGATATGTTTTCCAGAACCGGACATGTGGAGACGGTATGTTTGTTAGAGTCGGCAAAAAATCTACCGCACATCAGTTTCACGGTCAATATGGAAGACCTTCCGAGACCAACAAGGAAAAGTGCCACCTACGATGAAATAAAGGCATATGTAAGCGAGAAACACGGTTTGAAGGTATCATCCCTATACATTGCCCAAATCAAAGAGAAGCACGGTCTGAAAGAGCGAGAGAATTATAATATCGGCAACGGCAAGAGCAAAGAACTTGTATGCCCACC
>JAXDZV010000033.1:0-33674 GCA_034086705.1 Eubacteriales bacterium
GTGATGTAGAAAACTTGTTTTTCCGCACACAGGGCAAGGCGGATCCTTCCGCCGGCAATTTGCCCCCTCCGTCCTCGGGCGTTCGGGTGCAAATTGATGATGGCAGTTTCGGCAGAGATACTTCTGATAGCCGTCAGGATCTTTGCCGTAACGATAAAAAGAATGATTGTTGTTGCATTTCGGGCATGTAATGTGATATGATTTCATCATGAGAACCTCTCTTTCTTTTTGGGAGAAAATGTGTTTTGTGGTGAAACCATTATACCAAAAGGTCTGAGAGGTTCTCAACTTTCATTTAAGTTTACAATACGAAAAAAAATAAAAGGAGAAAATGTATTATGGATGTAAAAGTTGCAAAGCTGCTGAACGAACAAATTAATAAGGAGTTTTATTCAGCCTATTTGTATTTGGATTTTGCCAATTATTATGCATCAGTTGGATTAGACGGCTATGAAAACTGGTATCGCATACAGGCGCAAGAGGAACGCGATCACGCCATGCTGTTTTACCAGTATATGCAAAATAATGGGCAAACGGTAACCTTCGCTGCAATTGAGCGGCCTGAATGGACCAGGGCAGATAACATGGCGCCATTGAAAAAGGCATTGGAACACGAAAAATATGTGACATCTTTGATCGATGAGATTTATCTGGAGGCATCTGCGGCAAAAGATTTTCGAACGATGCAGCTGCTTGATTGGTTTGTAAAGGAGCAGGGAGAAGAAGAGAAGAACGCCGCGGATATGATTACCAAAATGGAGCTCTTCGGTTCAGATGCCAAGGGGCTATATATGTTGAACAATGAGATGAAGGCTCGCGTTTATACCGCCCCGTCTCTTGTCCTCTCCTGAAGCCGTGCTATACAGGCAGATTGTAGAGGGAGTCTGCCTGTTTTTTGCTACGAATCAGTTCGACACGAAAGCAGCTTTTTTGTGTTATGAACGTTACAAAATCATCTAACTGATTTTCACGAGATGGGCAATGCTTGAATGGAATTTCTTCGAAATGGGGATTGCCGATGAGAACGATCGGGTTTGGCAATGCTACACTACTGTGTTGAGGGTAGGGTGAAAGATCAGCGGATCAGCTTCGAGAGGAAAATATGCGGCGGTATATTACATACTATGTATAGAAAGGAGCTTGCACTTTGGAATTTGTAATCACTTTTTTGGAAGGCTTGATTTCTTTTCTTTCACCTTGTATGTTGCCGATGTTGCCGATTTATCTCTCCTATTTTGCGTGCGGTGCAGACCAAAAGCATAAAGTATTTCTGCGGGCACTGAGCTTTGTGATCGGCTTTACAACTATATTTACCTCATTGGGGCTTTTTGCGGGTACTTTGGGATCAATTTTGCAAAAGTATCGAATGTTTGTGCATATTGTATGCGGGGGCATTGTAATTGTGTTTGGTCTGTCCTATTTACAGCTGATTCCGCTTCCTTTCTTCAAGGGAATGCAGCGTAAAATTGCGGCTGACTCGATTGTGTCTGCTTTTTTGTTCGGCGTTGTGTATTCCGTGAGCTTGACGCCGTGCATTGGGGCTTTTTTAGGATCTGCGCTTGCTATGGCATCTATTTCAGGCACAGCGCTGCGGGGCGTATTGCTTTTGATCGTTTATTCGCTTGGTATGGGAATTCCGTTTTTGATCACTGCGTTACTGGTTGAAAAACTGGGCTCGCTGTTTTCTTTCATAAAACGGCATTATCAGGTTGTGAATACGGTTTGCGGCTGTTTTCTAATTCTTGTTGGTCTTTGTATGATGTTCGGCTGGTTGGATCGTTTGGTCTTTTTATTTGTTTGAGGAGGTAGTATGAAGAAGACACAGTTACAAGGGAAGAAACGTGTAATCCTATATGTGGCGGCACTGTTGGCTTTTGCTATTTTGCTTGGTGTGGCAGTTTTTGCCTATCGCGCATTGTCGGAGCGCTATCGCAAACCAAACACAGAGCAAGCGGAGAACAATTCTTCGCAAAGCAGTGATGTCCAAGATTCTACACAGACGCAAACTGAGCAGAAAGACACTACTTCGGAGAGTACGGTGCTGGTGCCGGAACCTGCTGTGACGCGCGAAACGCCTTCCCAAACTTCTTCTGCTGTTACTGAACAAACTTCAAACGTTCAAGACACCGCCTCACCGACAACGCAGAACACAACAACTTCGACGCAGGATTCGGACAGGCCACAAAATTTCACTGCCCCTGATTGCGCGGTCTTAGATCAAAACGGGCAGCGTGTACACTTGGCGGATTATTACGGAGAACCGATCATTTTGAATTTTTGGGCAACCTGGTGTCCCCCATGTCGTGATGAGCTACCTGACTTCCAGGAGATTTATAATGCCTACGGAAATCGAGTGCACTTTTTAATGATCAATTTGACGGACGGGGTCCGTGATACTGTGAGCGACGCAAAGCAATATGTGCAAGCGCACGGATTTGATTTTCCCGTTTATTTTGACACAGAAGGCCTGGCTGCAACTGCGTACGGTGTTTCCTCGATTCCGCAGACGGTGTGCATTACCAAAGACGGAAATATTACCATTACGCGGGTGGGCCGCATAGATAAGGAAACATTATTGGAATACGTTAAGATTTTGTTGGGAGAATAATCAATATGAAGTTTGCTTTGAACCCCGATCCGGAGATTGTCAAAACGGTTCGGGAAGGGCTTGCGCGCACTGGTGGATATTGTCCCTGTCGGCGAGAGAGAAAAGAAGAATACAAATGTATTTGTGAGGAATTCCGTGCACAGTTGCGCGATCCGAATTTTTCCGGATATTGTCATTGTATGCTATATTATAAGCCAGCGCCAAGCGAGCTGGAATAACTGCATTCGTTACCGAGAGTATCCATTCCCGGCTCCTTGCTGCGCGTTATGTGCAAATGAGAAAAAAGAGGAAATTGGCTATGAATATTACAAAAGAAACCTATCAAACAGAAGTTTTGGAGAGTAAAGTTCCCGTGCTTTTGGATTTTTCGGCAAAATGGTGCGGTCCCTGCCGGATGCTTGCGCCCGTTTTAGAAGAAATTGAACAGGCATATGCGAAACGGATAAAAATTCTGACAGTTGATGTTGACCAGGAGCCAGAATTGGCGCAGCAGTTCGGTGTCGTCAGCATTCCTATGGTGGTGCTGTTGCAAAATGGGAAAGCTGTGGATACTTTTGTCGGATATCGAAGCAAAGAGCAGGTGCAAACATTTTTGAACCAGGTTCTCTGAGAATTTGTGCGGTCGTTTGACCGCATATCGAAATCTGTTTGTTGCTTTGCAGAATAGAGGTGTTACGGACAGAGGTTCGCCGTAGCACCTCTAAAAATCTTTCATATAAGACTTGACAAAACCATTTGGAATTGTTATAATGGAAAAGCTTTGAATGAGCGCGCAGGCATGGAGAGATGGCTGAGCTGGTCTAAGGCGCACGACTGGAAATCGTGTTTGGGCTAATACCCCAACTAGGGTTCGAATCCCTATCTCTCCGCCACAGTCAAAAACCCTTGATTTTTTCAAGGGTTTTTTATTTGTTGGGCACAAATCGGGCAGATAATTTGAAAACACCGCTGTAGTTGATTTTGATGAAAAAAGATGCTATCCGTTCTCAATCGATATCTTCCGGATGTAAAAGATTCTGACATGAATTATAACGAATTTGTTTTCGATTACATCGCGTCATCGTTTAAAAGATGATATCTTAAAAATGCCGTGATAAGAAAGAAATTAGTATGCTGTTTTGCCCGGTTTGGCCGACCATGCGGAATTGTATTGCGAGGCTATGTTTTTTGTGTGTTGTCTGCTGAGTATTGCGTACGTACCGGCACTGTTTTAATTGACAAAGGTTACCCTACGATGTATAATGAAAACGGAAAAAACAACGGAGGATTTGGAAAGAATGAAGATTGCCGTAATTGGCTCAGGGAGTTTTGGAACTGCGATTGCCGCACAGCTGGCACGCAAGGGATATACGGTTGCCCTGTGGAGTTATCTTGCACAAGAGGCACAGACATTGCACAATACAAGACAGAATCCGCTGTTGCCGGGCGTTTTTTTGGACGAGAGCGTACTTTGTACTGCGGATATGGCACAGGCATGTCAGTATGCAGATTTGATAGTGACGGTTGTTCCGAGCTTCGCAACCCGTTCTACGGCAAAGGCGCTTGCGCCGTACATGAAAGATCGTCAGCCGCTTGTCAATCTTTCCAAAGGCCTTGAAAACGGATCTTTGCTGCGCTTATCGCAGGTATATGCACAGGAGCTTCCGATGTGCCGTATTGCGGTGATGAGCGGCCCTTCTCATGCGGAGGAGGTTGGTATCGGTCTGCCGACAACCAATGTTGTGGCATCGGCAGATGAGGCGCTGGCAGCTTACGTGCAAGATATTTTCATGCATGAAACATTCCGTGTGTATTTGTCTAACGATCCCGTTGGAGTGGAATTGGGAGGCGCGCTGAAAAATGTGATTGCGTTATGTGCAGGTGTATCTGATGGATTGGGCTACGGGGATAACACAAAGGCTGCCCTGATGACACGCGGTATTGCAGAAATTAAGCGACTCGGCGTTGCAATGGGGGGCAAGGCAGAGACCTTTGCGGGGCTTTCCGGTATAGGAGACCTTATCGTTACATGTACCAGCATGCATTCCCGTAATCGGCGATGCGGCATTTTGCTTGGGCAGGGCAAGACGCTGCAGCAGGCGATGGAGGAAGTACAAATGGTGGTTGAAGGGGTCCCCACAACACAAGCCGCTTATGCACTTGCGGAGAAATATGATGTCTGTATGCCGATTGTGGGACAGGCATATGCAGTTTTGTTTGAAAATAAAAATCCACGCGATGCCGTGCATGCGTTGATGACGCGCAATAAAACGGCTGAATAATTACGCATATTACGGAGAAAGAACATACGGCATGGACGGACTTAGAAGATTGCTTAGTTATGGTCGTCGCGCAGCAGATGACTTTCATATGATTGACGAAGGAGACCGGATCGCCGTGGGGCTTTCCGGGGGCAAGGATTCTCTTGCACTGCTGTGTATGCTGGCAGCACTGCGTCGGTTTTATCCCAAGCCCTTTTCACTGCGCGCGATGACGGTGGATATGGGACGGGAGGGGATGGACTATACAAATCTGCGCTCTTTTTGCGAACAGATGGAAGTTCCCTTTGTCCTGGTTCCTTCCGAAATTGCAAAAATTGTCTTTGAGGTTCGCAAAGAGCAAAACCCTTGCGCATTGTGCGCAAATCTACGGCGCGGGGTGTTGAACACCGCGGCGGTTGCGCAGGGCTGTAACAAGGTTGCACTGGGCCATCATTTTGATGATGTTGTGGAGACTTTTTTGCTGAATTTATTTTATGAGGGACGCATTGGGTCTTTTCGGCCCGTTACGCATTTGGATCGCACTGGTATTACCGTGATTCGGCCGATGCTGTATGCACCCGAAAAAGATTTGCGCTATTTTGCACGGAAAAACGATCTGCCGGTGATAGATAGTCGATGTCCCGCTGACAAGCATACACAGCGCGAAGAGATAAAACAGCTTCTTGCACGGCTGGAAAAAGAAAACAAAGGGCTAAAGCATCGCATCTTCGGTGCGATGCAGCGCGCTGACATAGACGGTTACGGTATGGAGAAGACGGCGCGTAGATTGCCAATTATTTCTGAAAAAAAGGAATAAAAAGAAGAGTGTTTTTTGTTTGAGAAAAATTGATCAGCCGGATGCGTATATTTTGACGAATTTTCCCATATACTAATCGCGAAAAGTTTTCGCGAAAAAGGGGGAAAAACCTTGAAAAAGCAACAGGCACAGGAAATAGCGCAGCGTTACTGTTCGCATGTGGATGCAAACGTTGTGCTGGCAAAGATTAATGATAACGTGGATGAGCCGCCGCAATATCGGTGCCTTTCTTCGCATTTGTGTGGTGCGCAGGCGGGGCAGAGCTGTAAGAATCATCCGAGCCAAAACGGTGGGCTGCAATAACGCATTGCATTTGTAAACAGGAAAACGATTGCTCCACTGTTTTCGAGTTGCCCACCTGTTATGGATACAGGATGGGGTTTGACATATAGGAGAAATTGAAACAGATGACAACGGTTTATTTGTTGCGTCACGGGCAAAGTGAAGCGAATGTTGCACAGGTTTTTACGGGACAGAATGATCGATATCCACTGAGCCTTTTGGGACACCGGCAGGCAGATTTGGCGGCTTGTTATCTTGCCGGTGTTGGGGTGCAGCGCATTTATGCGAGCGATTTAACACGTGCGGTACAGACTGCAAGTCATGTGGCAAATGCGCTCTGCTTGCCGGTGCATACAGATACGCAGCTGCGGGAAATCTATGCCGGGGAATGGGAAGGGCAGCCTTTTGCAGACCTGGTACTGCGATATCCGCGTACGTATGCATCCTGGCGTGCGGGAACTTGCTGTAATCCGACCGGCGGTGAAACGGCGTCAGAAGCGGCCACCAGGTTTTATACAGCGGTGGAACGCCTGTGTGTGCAAAATGCCGACAAAGTGCTTTTGATTGTTGCGCACGCCATGGTGATTCGGTGTTTTGAATGCCTTGTTTGTTATGGAACTTTACAAAAACTGCCGAATGTTTCGTTTGTTAAAAATGCGGCTGTCAGCAGATATATGTATGAAAACGGAAAGTTTCATCTTTGCGAACGGGATTTGTGCACATATCTTGGAGCAGACGCCACGGAGCTGCCGAAAACGGTATAGCGCAAACGCAGCAGGCACCGCTGGATACTACGTTTGTTATTTGGCTGGGGTCCAGTTGCTGCAGATCCGGCATAATACGGCGGTGGTTGTCTTGAAAATATACAAGGCATTGAACCAACGCCAGGAACCAAATTCCCCTTGGTGTAGCCTTGCGATATTTCTGCAAGACTGCACCAAGGGGAATTTGGTATGTAGTACAAAGAAAGGTCTCCCCTTTCTTAGTTCGACGGAGAACATCAAAAAATCGGACAAGGGGGCTTAAAAGGAAGTGATTGCGAGTATTTTGCTAGGGATAGGCCCCGCTTGGCGCTGACACAGAACTGGCGGGTGTTGTCATGCTTGGACAACGCCTTTTTGCAGGATAATATTGCCGTACAATGCTGTTTCTCCTGTTGCAATAATGGCATAGGCATGACGGGCCTCTTCGTAAAATGCAAAACGCTCAAAGGAGCCGATGCATGCTTTGCCACGCGGATCGTATTTTTTTATAATAGCTTCATATTCTTTCCAAATAGGCGTCTGCACGGGATCATCCGGCATTACCTGCATCAAGTGTACCGGCTGCATGACATAACGATCCAGTGGAAAAACTTGCAAGATTGCATCCAGCAGTTCCGGAATACCGTGCCCGTCACACCGAATCACGGGTGCTCCTGCTGCGATGGATTGAGCGGGGAAATTACCATCTGCCAATACAATTGTATCGCTGTGTCCCATTTCGCAGAGCACTTTCAGCAATGCGGGAGAGAGGATGGAAGGGATACCGATTAACATAGTTTCACCTCGTATTTAAATGGATGCGTTTAGTATATGCTGAATATGTGAACCAAATTTGAATAAAAAGTGGCTTGTGGGATTTTTTTGAGAAAGTGTAAATTCTTTCTTGCCCCTGTTTACAAACGGCAAAAATATGGTATAATGTAACATAAGAGATGACAGAATGTAGACGGGTAAGGAGACAATTTCTTGATTATACAGTTGGAAGAAGCCCTGACAAGGCTGCACGATATGCATTCTACCATGCAAGAGCTTGGTAAAACGCTTAATATTGACAAATTGCGTACGGAGGCAGCTGCGCTGGAGGAAAGAACACTGGAGCCGGATTTTTGGTCGGATCAGCAACGTTCTGGAGGAGTTCTCAAAGAGCTTAAACAGAAAAAGGACAAAATCGCGGAATACGAATCTTTGGTACAGCGTGTGGAAGATGCGGCTTCTATGGCAGAAATGGCAATTGAAGAAGCGGACGAAGAAATTGCCGCAGAGGTTCTTGCTGAAGAAAAGGAAATTGTGCACCAGGAAGAACGCATTCGGATTGAAACTTTGCTCAGCGGCGAATATGATCGAAATAATGCCATTGTATCCTTTCATCCGGGGGCTGGCGGTACGGAAGCACAGGATTGGGCAATGATGCTGTATCGTATGTATACCCGCTGGGGGGAAAAGCACGGGTACAATGTTAAGCTACTTGATTGGTTGGACGGAGATGAAGCCGGCATCAAGAGTGCTACAATATTGGTTGAAGGCACATATGCCTACGGGTATTTGAAGAGTGAAAACGGGGTGCACCGTCTGGTGCGGGTATCTCCGTTTGATGCATCCGGGCGGCGACATACATCCTTTGCTTCTGTGGAGGTTATGCCGGAAATGGATGATGCTGTAAATATTGAATTGCGTGATGAAGATCTTGAGATTACAGCACATCGTTCCAGCGGCGCAGGTGGGCAGCATATCAACAAAACGGATTCTGCCATTCGAATTGTGCATAAGCCGACCGGTATTGTAGTTGGTTGTCAAACGGAGCGTTCACAGCTGCAAAATAAAGAGACGGCGCTGAAGATGCTCAAGGCAAAGCTGATGGAGATAAAGACGCGCGAGAATTTGGATCGCATTGAGGACATCAAAGGGGAGAAGACCAATATCGAATGGGGCGCGCAAATTCGTTCTTATGTATTCATGCCGTATACGCTCGCTAAGGATACACGTACGGGCTGTGAGGATGGAAATATTCAGGCTGTGATGGACGGAGACATTGACGCGTTTATCAATGCGTATTTGCGGCAAAGCGCACAGAAAAACGCATAAATCACAATAAATCATTACAAATAGAAAGATTGAAGGGGGATTTTCCGATGAAAAAGAATTTAAAGTTGATCTTGGGTGTTTCTCTTTTGGTACAGGCCGCGTCTTTTGTAATTCTGTTTTTTGTGTTGTATGCAAAGAAAAAGAATCTTGCACTGACGTTGCTTGCCATGGGTTCTGTTGGCGGTGCTGCCGGCGCGTACCTGGTGTTAAAAGAAGCTAAGCTGCATATGCAGGCAAAAGAACAGGCAGCGTTGGATACTTTCTCTTTTGACGATGACGATATGTTGTTTGACGATGAAGCGGATGATTCTTGCTGCGACTGTGCGGATTGCAATACCTGCGATAAGGATCCGGCATCGGATATGGCAGAGTCAACGCAGAACAGCTGAGTTTGCCGGTTTGGACGGATTCGTTTAAAAATGAGGGAGCTTATTTCGACTCTTCGGTCGGAGTAAGCTCTTTCTTTTTTGTTGACAAAGGCGAAGCAGCAGCAGGGCAAACGGGAAAATGCAGGCAAGCCCACGTACGTATGCCGGATATGAGCAAGTGAATGCAACAATAAGCATGGGACAGAGCAAAGCATGCAAAAGTTTTTCAAACAGATACGGCCGCAATGAAATTTCAGATGGGAGCACACAACGCACCTGTGCCATAGTACAAATGCCTGAAAATCCGCAGCAGGCTGCATATGTAAAAAGAGGGGCCCCGGCCTGGTGCAGCACTTGTGTTGCGGCGGTCAATTCCAGAACAAACGCTGTAACAGCGGTCGGGAGCAATGCGGCAGTTAATTTTTGCACTGTTGCTAACAGCACGGAGAAATAGCTGACAAACGCGGTGACACGTAAACATTCCGCACCCGCGCTGCCGATGCAGTTGCATAAAGCATACAAAGGGGCGGCAGTTGACTGTGCAGGTGGGGTTGTACAGGGACTGTTTTGCTGCGTCACTTGATGTAAAAAAAGCGGAGCGCTCAAGCAAACGGCAAACCAGTGACATAACAGCAAAAGCACACCATCCATGGTGCGCGCACGGTAAGATGAGCCGATCAAAGCAATGAAAAAGCCGGGAGAAGGCAAATTTGCAAGACCGGCAAGTGCTGCGGCTTCCCGATTATCAATTTGTTGTGCACGATAAGCATCGCGAATCAACACAGCACCACAGGGAAATCCGCTGAGCATGCCGCAGAGCAAAATCGCGCCTGCCCGCTCCGAGCAAGCGAACAGGGCGCAGAGCGGGCGACGAAAGACATGGCTGAGGAAGCTATCTGCACCGCTTTCTGTGAAAAAACGCGCGGCCACCATGCATGCAAACAGCGACGGCAGAAGGCGTACTGCGCACAGCTTGCACGCCTGCCGAACAGCTTCTGCAGTGACGGCAGGCATAGCAATTGCCATGCAGAGAGCACTGCAAAACATACAGAAAGGGAGTATAGCGGTTTTGCGGGATTCTTTTGCGAGCAAGGTGGTACAATGCCTCCTTTGTACATAGGATAGACGTGGTACGAATCGCTCGGTTTGCAAGCGTTGTACAGCTATCTATACGAAAGCGGGGAATGAACTATGAAGAAAGGTGGCAGAGTGCACATCGGAGGTGGCGATTTACCATCGGAAGCGGTGTTTTCCGAGGCAGTCATCGAGTTGCACGGTGAGCGGGAAATGACAATCAATGGATTTGTGCAGTTACTTGGATATACGTCTGACCAGGTGGCATTGCTGTTACTCGGAGATCGCAAAATATGTGTACGCGGCAGTGCGCTGTGTATTGAATGTATTGCAAAAGATGTGTTGCGGCTTTGTGGACAAATAACGGATTTTTCCTTCGCAGAAACGCTATATATGCAACAGCAGGAGGAAGAACAGGTATGAAGCTGCTGCTTCGGTATATCGTTGGATATGCTGTTTTGTTTTTGCCGCAAGACGCGCAGAGTGCTTTGTTACGACTTGCGATTGCGCAAGGAGTTCCGTTTTTTGGGCATCGATCGCTTACGCAGGGATGTTTACTTTGTGTTCCGTGGCGATATTATCGTCGTTTTTGTGAAGGTGCACAGGCCCAGGGGTTGCCAACCCCACAGCTGCGTAGCACACACGGAGTTTCACCGCATATTTTGCGATATAGGCTGCGGTTTGGTATGTACGTGGGTATTATATTGTTTTTCTTGTTGCTTTGGATAAGTGGCCAATTTGTGTGGCAAGTCAAGATAGAAGCAGACGGGATGGATGTCGAGCAGGCAAGTTTGCTGCTTGCGCAATATGGTTTGTCTGCGGGAAAAACAATTTCAAAAATCACACCGATGTTGCTGCAGAATGAAATTTTAATGGAACAGCCGCAGATCAAACGTATAAATATCAATCTGTGCGGAACAGTTGCATATGTAGAAATCAGTGTCAAAAAACGCACGGTTGGAAATGACCCCCTTGCAGGAGAGGTGACGCTTTTGCAGGCTGCCTGCGATGGTTATATCGAATGGATGAGTATCCGAGACGGCACTGCACTTTGTGAACCCGGGCAAACAGTGTCGCAGGGAGAGATTTTGGCCATTGGAATAGAGGATGATAAAAAAGGCGGTTTGCGGATGCGACGGGCGCGGGGGGAGATTTGGGCGCAGGTTATGTGGGAAACCGCCTATGATGTGCCATACATGGTGGAGCAAAAAATATATACGGGCAGCCGTCTGCAAGTATATGCCATCGATTTTTTCAAAAAACGCATAAATCTTTATCCTGCCAGTAGATTTTTAGGGGAGAAGTGTGATAAAATAACGAAAGAAACAAAGCCGCGCCTGCTGTTTGGCGGGCAGTTGCCTGTTGCGTGGCTTTCAGAGCAATATTTGCCTTATACCATGACAGCCGTCACGCGAACGCCGGAACAAGTACAGCGGATTGCAGAAGCAGAGCTTACGCGGCGCATCGCGACAGAACTCTCTGGAGCGCAGATTGCAGAGCGCACGGTGCAGTTAACACAAGATGAAGCAGGCTTGCATTTACATTGCAGAATATTGTGTGGCATGGATATTGCCCAAGAACGGAAAATGACGGAAGAAGAAATACAGGAGATCATTTTGGCGAATGAAGGAAAAAAAGATACTGACGGAAACACTTGAACAGACAACGATTTTGTTTGGCCCGTTTGATGCCAATGTGGCAGCGGTGGAAAAGGCATTCGATGTTACGGTGTCTGCTAAGGATACGACAGAAAGCGGTGGCAATGCAATTCTTATCCGCGGAGAGGATACAGCAGTTGAGAGTGCTGCACAGGCACTGGATTGTATGTTGCGAATGGTGAAGCTCAAGGGAACGGTGACAGAGCAAAACACCTCATATATTCTTTCCATGGTAGCGGATCATCGCACCGCGGAGCTTGCTGCTTTTCAAAGTGACTGTATTTGTATTACAATGCGTGGTAAGCCGATTAATGCAAAGACTTTGGGGCAGCAGCAATATGTGGATGCCATTCGAAAGAATACTGTGATTTTAGGAGTAGGGCCGGCAGGTACCGGAAAAACATTTTTGGCGGTTGCGATGGCCGTTACGGCATTGCGAGCGAAAGAGGTCAGCAGGATCGTTTTGACAAGGCCGGCAGTGGAAGCAGGAGAAAAGCTTGGTTTTTTGCCGGGGGATTTGCAAAATAAAATTGACCCATATTTGCGCCCACTATACGATGCTTTGTATGAGATGCTGGGGGCAGAAACATACCAAAAATATCAGGAACGCGGCATGATCGAAATTGCGCCGCTTGCCTATATGCGTGGCAGGACGCTGGATGACTCGTTTGTTATTTTAGACGAAGCGCAGAATACTACCTCTGAGCAGATGAAGATGTTTTTAACACGGCTTGGATTCCGTTCCAAAGCGATTGTAACGGGAGATCTGACGCAGACTGATTTGCCCAGAGGCAAGCGCAGCGGTTTAAAAGAGGCTGTGAAAATTTTACACGGTATCGACGGTGTTGCGGTGCATAATTTTACCGGCCGTGATGTGGTGCGTCACAAATTGGTGCAGCGCATCATAGAGGCTTATGAAAAATACGAAAAGACAGAAAAAATTTCAAAAACGGAGCCCCGGCGGTTGATTGCCGATCTCCGCCGGACACCGAATGGACAGCAGGAGGTAACAAAATACAAATGAAGCACCAGATTTACACAAGAAACCAGCAGGACAAGCTGCCGCTGCATGCATCCGATCGTGCACTCGTCAAGCGGTCTATTACGGCTGCGTTGGCATATGAGATGTTTACGGGTTGCGCGGAAGTATCTGTTGTGTTCACGGATGATGCGTCCATTCAGGTGCTCAATCGGCAATATCGGGGAAAGGATGCTTCGACAGATGTACTCTCTTTCCCTCTTGCAGAGGATTCGGAGGAATTTGAGGTAGATATGGCGCAGCAAAGCGTAGCCCTGGGGGATATTGTTATCAGCATGGAGCATGCGGCGCGACAGGCTGAGCTGTATGGGCATTCCCTTCAAAGAGAGCTTGCATTTTTGAGTGTGCATGCAACGCTGCATTTGCTCGGATACGATCATGAACGCTCGGCAGCGGAGGAAGCTGATATGTTTCGCAGACAGCGGGAGATTTTGATGCGTATGGGGATGCAAAGAGACGCTGATACCGATGAAAAGGCTGAAAGGGAGCAGATAGAATGACAAAAACAGGGTTTATCGCGATTGTTGGCAGACCAAATGTAGGAAAGTCGACGTTGTTGAACACATTGATCGGAGAGAAAGTTGCAATTGTCAGTGCAAAGCCGCAGACAACGCGCAACCGGATTACGGGCATTCTCACAAAGGATCAGACGCAGTATGTATTTTTAGATACACCGGGAATGCATGCGAGCAAAAACAAGCTGGGGTTTTATATGAATCGGCAGGCGCAGAACACGGTGGGCGAAGTAGACGTCGTCTTATATGTGGTGGAGCCGGGCAAGCATATCAGCCCTGCAGAGCAAGCGCTTCTGCGTCGCTTGAAGGACAGCGAAATTCCTTCTATCTTGGTGATCAATAAGACGGATACTGCGACGGCGGTGAAGATCGGGGAAACCATCAAAATATTCTCTACGCTGCACGAATTTGCCGCGGTTGTGCCCCTGAGCGCTTTGAAGGCGCAGGGGATTGATGTACTCTTTTCAGAACTGGAACCGTTTATGCACCAGGGACCTTGGTTTTTTCCTGCGGAACAGTTCACCGATCAGCCGGAGCGGCAGATCGCCGCAGAAATCATTCGTGAAAAAATTCTGCGTACCATGCAGGATGAGATTCCGCATGGAATTGCCGTTGTGATTGAGGCATTTACGGAAAAAAAGGGGCTTGTTTCCATTCGTGCGGAAATATTCTGTGAAAGAGAATCGCATAAAGGTATGCTGATCGGGAAAAACGGTGCACGGCTGAAAACAATCGGTAGCTATGCAAGACAAGATTTAGAGGCGTTTTTGGGAACGCGGGTCTTTTTGGACCTTTGGGTTAAGGTGAAAGAAAATTGGAGAGATAGCGCGGCACAAATCGCAAATTTCGGCTTTCGGGAGGAGTAAGATTGCCGTATGATCGAGAAGTGGAAGGGGCTGGTCATCCGCGTGACAGACGTCGGGGATTTCGACCGGATGCTGACGGTTCTGGTATGGGAAATCGGTAAGATTCCCGTATTTTGCCGTGGCGTGAAGCGATATACTAACGCAAATATGCATGCCACAGAACTGTTCTGCTATTCCGAGTTTGTGCTCTACCGCGGAAAAGGACGCACTTACCAGTTGCGCGAAGCAACACCGCTTGAAAGCTTCCCTTCTCTGCGTGCGGATTTAAACCGATTGGCACTGGCTACCTACTTGCTGGATGTGGCAAATGAAATTTGTCTTGAGGGAAATAACGAGCAGGCAATGCTTCGCTTAACGCTGAATGCTCTGTGGTGCATTGAAAAAAATGAAAAAGATCCCGCATTGATTAAGGGGACATATGAAATGCGTGCTGCGGCAATTGCCGGTTTTTTGCCGCGGTTGGATTGCTGTGCAGGATGCGGAGCACAGGATGGTGCGCAACGCGTCTATCTGCAAGTAATGGATGGTTGCCTTTTATGTGAATCCTGCCGTGAAGCAATGCTTGCGCAGCCGCAGGATCCGGAGCAGGCACATCTTTTTTTGCTTCTTTCTCCGGATGTGTTGGCTGCGGTACAGTATGTTTTAACGGCACCGCAACAACGGCAGTTTGCTTTTTGGCTGGATACCACAGAACTTGCGACGTTTGCCAATGTATGTGAAACATATTTGCTTAGCCATGTTGGACATGGGTTTTACAGCCTATCATTTTACAAATCGCTCTTGCGGATGTAAGGGAGGGGACTATGCCTATTTCGAAGAAAGCGTTACAAACGCTGGAATACGATAAAATTTTACGAATGCTTGCGGATGCATGTGCCACGGAAGGAGCGCGCCGGCTTGCTTTGGAGCTTGTGCCTTCGTGTTCGCTTTCTGAAATACATCAATTGCTTGCCCAGACCGATGATGCCAAGCGATTTTGTACGATCAAGGGGCAGCCCTCTTTTGGAAATATTCGTGATATAACGGATGCGGTGCGCCGTGCGCAAAAGGGAGCTGTTCTTTCTCCAGCGGAATTGCTGCAAATTTTGAATGTTTTGCAGGTTGTGCGTGGCTTACAATCCTATGGAAAAGAGGAAAATGGGGCAGCCGGCTCGTTACAGGCATTATTTGAACGACTCCAACCGAATCGCTTTTTAGAGGATCGTATTGTGCATGCCATCGCTGCGGAAGATTTGATTGCGGATGAAGCAAGCACGGAGCTTGCTTCGATTCGCAGAAAAATACGTACGGAGCATGCGCGAATTCGCGAGATCTTGCAGAAATATATAACTGCAAGTACCTATTCCCGTTATTTGCAAGAGAATATTATTACGATGCGCAACGGGCGGTATGTAATTCCAGTCAAGGCAGAACACAAAAATGAGATACGCGGCCTTGTACACGATACGTCTGCTTCCGGTGCAACGTTATTCATTGAACCGATGGCTGTTGTGGAGGCGAATAACACGCTTGCGGTGCTTGCTACCAAAGAGCAGAAAGAGATTGAGCGGATTTTGGCAGAGCTTTCGGCGTTGTGCGCCCAATGCGGAGAAAACCTTATTTACAATTATTTAAATACTACCGAACTTGCATTTGTTTTTGCAAAGGCGGAGCTTTCTTTTCGCATGGATGCTGCCTGTCCTACTGTTTCCAAAGATGCGCCGCTGTACCTTGTACAGGCACGTCATCCCCTTTTGCCAAAGGATAAAGTGGTTCCGGTTGCATTGCAGCTTGGCGGTACATTTGATACGCTGGTTGTAACCGGCCCAAATACCGGTGGGAAAACGGTAAGCCTGAAGACGGCAGGTTTATTAACACTTATGGCGCAATCCGGTTTGCATATACCGGCCAGTGCACAATCTTCCGTGCATATATTTGATAGTGTTTTTGCAGATATTGGGGATGAGCAAAGCATTGAGCAGTCGCTTTCCACTTTTTCTGCACACATGGTCAATATTGTATCCATTACGGAACAAGCAGATTGCAACAGTCTTGTGTTGTTTGACGAATTGGGGGCCGGTACGGATCCCGTGGAAGGTGCTGCGTTGGCAGTTGCTGTTTTGGAGCATGTACGTGCGCGCGGAGCAATGTGTATTGCGACAACGCACTATGCAGAACTCAAGGCATATGCTTTGGAAACGTCTGGGGTGATGAATGCGTCTTGCGAGTTTGATGTGCAGACGTTACGACCGACCTATCGGTTGCTGATCGGTACGCCGGGGCGCTCCAATGCGTTTGCCATCTCCAAACGGCTTGGCTTGTCGGATACGATCATCGCAAGAGCCGGAGCATTATTGGACGCAGAAGATGTACAACTTGAATCGGTGATTGGCAAGCTGGAGGACACGCGTGTTGCACTTGAAAAAGAGCGGAACGCATTTGCTGCAGAAAAACAAGCGTTTGAAATGCAAAAAAAGCAAGAAAAGGAACGCTTGCAGCAGAATTTACAAGCTTCGCAAACCGCGCTGGAAAAAGCCAGGCAGCAGGCAACCCGTATTCTTGAAAGTGCCAAGGCATCCAGCGACTATGTTCTCGCAGAGCTTGATGCTGTCCGAAAAAAGAAAGACAGTGCGGAATTTCGCCAACAACTTGCCGCTTCCCGCGATGCGATCCGGTTATCGCTCAGACAGGCAGACGACCATGTGAATCCCGTATTACGCCAGACGCCGCAGGCATATAAACTCCCTCATGTGCCGCAAAAAGGGGAAACGGTTTACCTGTGCTCTTTGGGAAAAGAAGCCATGGTACTTTCTGTCTCTGAAAAAGCAAACAGTATTACTGTGCAGTGCGGTGCTATGCGCATGCGTACGAAGTTGACGGATGTGATGTTGGCCGCAGATGCACCGGTATCTGCCAAGCCGCCACAGAAAACGGTTTCGAAGCATACATCAACTTCTGTTTCTGCTGCAAGAGATGCGCATATGGAACTGGATTTGCGTGGTGAAACGGGAGAAGACGGCTGGTTCCGTACGGATAAATTTTTAGATGAAGCCGTACTCGCTGGCTTACATTCCGTGGTTTTGATTCACGGAAAAGGAACCGGGGCATTGCGGCGCGCGCTGTGGGAATATCTGAAGAAAGACCAACGTGTTCAGTCTTTTCGGGCAGGTCAGTATGGAGAAGGTGACACAGGCGTCACGGTTGTGGAGTTAAAATAAAGAAAAGGGAGGTTCAATATGAAAAAGAAAAAACTGCTTGCGATCGATCTGGGGGCCTCCAGCGGCCGCGGTATCGAGGGGAGTTTTGACGGCGAAAAGTTAACCCTTTCGGAGATACATCGATTTTCTAACGATCCTGTTATGGCTGCGGGTGTATTTCAATGGGACATTTTGCGCATTTTTCACGAAATACAGCAGGCCATACGCCAGTGTGTGCTTTCCGGTGAAGAGTTTGTAAGCATCGGTATCGACACCTGGGGGGTAGATTTCGGTTTAATTGGAAAAGATGGCTCTTTGCTTTCCAACCCTGTGCACTATCGGGATGCAAGAACAGCGGGGATGCAGCAGGCTGCGGATGCAGTTTTTCCCAAGCAGCGCATTTATGAATTGACCGGTACGCAGTTTATGGATTTTAACACACTTTTTCAGTTACTTGCATTGCAGCGAAAAAATCCGGGTCTTTTGGAAATTGCAGATCGTATGCTGTTCACCCCGGATTTGCTGAATTACTTTTTAACCGGACAAATGTGCACAGAATATACCATTGCATCTACATCGCAGTTGTTGGATGCCCGGGCGAGAGACTGGTCTGTCCCACTACGGGAAGCTTTTGGCTTTTCTGCGGAGTTGTTTGCACCCATTGTGCAGCCTGGTGCATCGCTGGGGTCACTGTTACCGCAAATACAGCAGATGACCGGGCAGACGGATGCGAAAGTTGTGAATGTTGCTTCGCATGATACGGCAAGTGCTGTTGTTGCCGTTCCGGCGACGGAGAAAGATTTCGTCTTTATCAGCAGCGGCACATGGTCGCTGATGGGCAGCGAGCTTGATGAGCCGCTGATCAACAATGCATCTGCACAATATGAGTTTACTAATGAGGGAGGATACGGAGGTAAGATTCGCCTGCTGCGCAATATTATGGGGCTTTGGCTTGAGCAAGAGAGCCGCAGGCAATATAAACGGGAAGGTAAAGATTATTCGTTTAACCAGCTTTCAGAAATGGCAATGGCTGCAAAGCCTTTGCAATCACTCATCGATCCAGACGATCCTTCGTTTGTGGCTCCGGGCGATATGCCCCGCAGAATTTGTGATTTTTGTGAAAAAACAGGACAGCATGTTCCACAGGATCCCGGAGAGGTGGTGCGCTGCATTTTTGAAAGTTTGGCACTTCGCTATCGGATGACGGTGGAACGCCTGGATATGCTACGGCAAAGGCCGAGCCGGGCAATTCATATTGTTGGTGGTGGAACGAAAGAAGCACCGCTGTGCCAAATGGCGGCAGACGCCTGCGGGATTCCGGTATATGCGGGTCCGGTAGAAGCAACGGC
Organism: Eubacteriales bacterium; assembly: GCA_034086705.1. GTDB lineage: Bacteria > Bacillota > Clostridia > Oscillospirales > CAG-272 > UMGS1225. Next base: position 18,839 of record JAXDZV010000033.1, read on the forward strand.
GATCGGTAATTTGGCTGTGCAGGCAATTGCTGCGGGAGAGTTATCTGGTTTGTGGCAAGCACGCGAGATGATCCGCCGTTCTTTTGCAGTACAGACTTATGAGCCATGTGCAAGCCGGTCCATGTGGGATGAGGCGTACGGGCGTTTTTGTAAGCTGTTACAACAAAAAACGGTATAAAGAAAAGAGCACCGTGTTCGCTTATGAAAGCGAACACGGTGCGATGTCAGTGCTTGTTTTTACAAAAAAGAGTGCCGAAAATGAATTTCGGAATTTTCAGCATGCGCCCGAGTCTACTCGGTTGGCGAAGTAGGCGCCACAGCCATTCCAGACGTAACTTGATTAGCAGGGACGGCGCGCGTTTTACAATACCCGCATACCCGTCGAGGCTGCCGCCGAGCCCCATAGCAACCCGTACATTGCCGAGTTTCTCCCGGTTTTGAGCGATCCACTCTTCTTGTGCCGGCGCGCCCAAGCACACATACAACACAACTGCACCGCTCTGCCGAATCGCATCGCAGACAGCATCGTTTTGCATGCCGCTTTTTTCAAAATAGCCATCGTGCACCCCGGCAACGTTGAGTCCAGGATAACGTGCCTGGAGTTTTTCTGCGGCGAGTTGCGCAACCCCCGGCTTTCCCCCGAGAAAATACAGAGCAATGTTGTGTGCTGCTGCGTGTTCGGCTACAGCAAGGCCGAGCTCATATCCGGGTGTTTTGGCTTTGAGCGGTGTTTTCAGTATTTTGGAAGCAAGTACGACGCCGGCACCATCTGGTATTACAAGTTCTGCGGCGTTGAATAAACTACGCAAAGTGGGGTCTTCTATGCATGCTTGCATTATTTCGGCATTGGGGGTATACACAGCATGAACACCCGGTTGCTGCTCATAAGCGACTACTTTATGCAGTGCTTCGGATAGATCAACGTTGTCAATTTGTACGCCTCGTATGTTGATTTTTGATTGCATTGCAGTATCCTTTGTTCACAAAAGCAATAGTGTTGTTATTATCCCATGCTTTTTATGGTTTGTCAAGCTGAGAAGCAAAATGTTGTGAGGTCATTTGGATGAAAAAAGTACAGATTTACACAGATGGAGCGTGTAGCGGCAATCCCGGGCCGGGTGGCTTTGGGGCGATCCTGGTATGCGGCACATATGAAAAGGAACTCTCAGGCGGCGAAGTAAGCACAACAAATAATCGCATGGAGCTTCTTGCGGTCGTTACTGCTCTGCAGGCTTTAAAAGAACCATGCGATGTTACGCTGACCAGTGATTCAACCTATGTGGTGCATGCAGTCAATAAGGGATGGCTTTGGAATTGGGAGAGAAAAGATTTTATGCGCACAAAGACACAGCCGATTCCGAATGCGGAGCTTTGGCGGCAATTGCTTGCAGTAATGCAGCTGCATACGGTGAGGTTTGTGTGGGTACGTGGTCACAACGGGCATCCGTATAATGAGCGGTGTGACCAATTGGCTGTAGCGGCGGCGCGCCGGATAAGCGGCGCTGCTGTCACGGAGGGAGTTCTGTAGAACGGGTGGCGGCTTTGTGACAAGACGCCTGCCGACTTTTGACGGATTTGTGTTCTTTTGTATGAAAAATTGTGCATTTTTACAAAACGTAAAAAAAACGCATATAAAATTGTGCACTTTTGCTCATCTTAATAGACCGATTTCGTGCAGATTGGCTTCGATTTTTGTTCGAATTAGTAATTATAATTTACCAATCAAAATCATTTTGAAATTTGCGCCGAAAACGAAACAATAAGTATCATATTTCAGCGCAATAGGTAATTGAAAAATACCTGTTGAGAAAGATGCGCCAAGCTCTGAATATTTAATTTATTAAAACGTGAACGAAACCAAAGAATGTGCCAGCAAATTTGCAAATTTTTAGAAAAAATGCTTTTTACGGCACTTTTCGACGTTTCGCAGCAGCCTTGACATTCATTTTTTTCTGTGATATGATAACCCTATGAAATTATGGGGTACTGTTCTTTTTTCTGATACAGTCTACCTTATAATAGAATGTCCGGCGGAGCAGATAGCGGTGTGCGCCGGAGCGGGAGGCGCGGTGCGTATTTCCCCGCGAAGAATTTCTGGAGGAAGAGAACTCATGAAACACCTTGAATTGCAAAGGCTGCTTGCCGGTTTTTTGAGCGCCGCAACTTTGCTCGGTTCGCTGAGCTTGGGGACGTTTGCACAGAATACGGAGTCGATCCAGACATCTGTGGCTGCTGCGGAGCAAGCAACATCTACGTCCAACCGCACGTTGGAACGTGTCAACGATATTTTGGCAACTTCAGACTATGCCGGGTATTTGGAAAAGTATCCGGATGCGAAAGAAGCAGACACGGAGATTATACTGGATATTGCGTCGTATCTTACCGATCCTGAAAAAACGACTGCACAAGTAACGGTGGGTACATACGGTAACCGTGAAAATGTTCTGTTGGTGCCGAGCGTGGGGGCAGTGACATTCCGTTTTGCTGTAGAAAAAGAGGGCCTGTATTCTCTTTCCTTCGATTATCTGACGGTGGAGGGAAGCACCTCTGATATTGAGCGAATTTTGTATTTGGATGGCAAAGTCCCGTTCTCTGAGGCACGGTATTTGACAATGCACCGTATTTGGCAGGATCAATATTCTTATGATGAAAACGGTGCGATTGTTTTTGATAAAGATTCTACCGGTAGTGACTTGCGCCCGACAAAGCAGCAGGTTTACCAGTGGAGCAACTATCATCTGCAGGATTCTGCGGGAAATTATCCCGGAGACTTACAGTTGTATCTGACCGCAGGTGAGCATGAGATCAAAATAGAGTCTTCCCGCGATTCAATTGTAATGGACGATATCAAGCTTGGCCCGGCTACGGAGATACCGACCTATGCTGAGAAGTTGCGCGAATATGAAAGCAAGGGATATCAACAAGCGCCGCAGGAAGCAATGGTGCGCATTCAGGGAGAGACACCGTATCGCACGTCTACCAACACTGTCACTGCAACATATGACCGCAGCTCTGCTATTACAGATCCGCAGCATTATGCGCAGATTCGGTACAACACCATCGGCAACTCTTCTACTTGGAGCAAAGTTGGGACTTGGGTTGAGTGGCAGTTTGAGGTGACGCAACCCGGTCTTTATAACATCTATACCCGATTCAGACAAAATGTTTCCGTAGATATGTTTACCTCGCGTTCTCTCACCATTGATGGGCAGACGCCTTTTCAGGAGGCTACTGCGATTCGTTTTCCTTATCAGGACGATTGGCAGGTGCGTGCGCTCGGTTATACAGATGAGCAGGGGAATTATCAGAGCTTTCAGTTCTATTTTGAGCCGGGACACACTTATACCGTTCGTTTGGAAGCGGTGCTCGGCGATATGGCTGATTTGACCAGTGCCATTCAAAACACGATTACACCGCTGAACAATATTTACCTGAAAATTCTGCAAATTACGGGAGCATCACCCGACGAATATCAGGATTACGGTTTTATGGATTTGATTCCGGATTACATGGATATGATGGTATATCAGTCCAGCCGTATTGTTGATGTGATGATTCGTTTCGCCGAAATTAACGGATATACTGACATTGCACAAAAAGCACGGCAGGATAGAGAAAACGGGCAACAGGTCAATGTGGATGACTTTGCGCGGATGTCCGGTATTTCTACTTTGACAGAGTTGGCAAAGCTGCTGTGGAAGATGGGGACGGATGAAGATGAAATTGCTAAGGGGTTTGCAACGCTCAAAAGTGATATTGGTGCATTGGGAACTTGGGTGCTTGAAGCCTACGAGCAACCGCTCGAGATAGATTATCTGCAGTTACAGCCTGCCTCTGCCGAAGAACCACAGTGTACGGCAAATGTTTTCCAAATGCTTGGATACGAGTTTAAGCAGTTTATTGCAAGCTTTTATTCTTCCTATAATAATTTCAGTGATTCTGACGGTGAAGATGAAACCGACAATAATACCGTGACAATTTGGTATACCGGCGGGCGTGATCAGGCACAAATATACAACCGCTTGCTGCGAAACAGTTTCACCCCTCAGACAGGGATTAATGCGGAGCTGAAGTTAACGGTAGCAGATGCGATATTGCCTGCTGTACTCTCCGGAACGGGACCGGATGTTACGGAGCTGGACAGCGAGAGTACAATCACGTGGGCAATTCGAAACGCGCTGATTCCTATTGATTTTGATGATTTGGACGAGGTCAAGCAACGTTTTTCAGACCAAGCGTTGGTTCCGTTTACTTTGTATGCGAGTTCCGTAGATCTTGCGTTAAATGATTTGCGTGCGGAAGAAGATAAAGTTGCTGCCGAGACGGTGTACGGTATTCCGACAACGATGAGCTTTAATCTGATGTATTACCGCATGGACATACTCAAAGAGTTAAATCTTGAGATTCCACGTACTTGGGATGACTTAAAAGCCATGTTGCCGGTAGTTCAGGGACGCTACATGGATATCGGTTTGTTAGGATATAGCGGTATGTATACTATGCTGTTGTACCAATCCAGTGATGACAGCCAATACTGGAAAGACAACGGTCTTGCATTTAATATTGACGATACGCTGAATTTGTCTTGCTTCCAGGATGCGGTGGAATTGTATACACAGTATGCGTTCCCTGTACAATATGATTTTGTCAACCGTTTCCGCAGCGGCGAGATGCCGGTAGGATTTGCAGATTATACACAGTACACGTATCTTACCGTTTTTGCAACGGAAATTCGCGGTCTGTGGGATTTTTCCGAAGTACCCGGCATCAAGCGCGAAGATGGAACATATTCGAATGTGAACACCTGCAGCTTTGGCGGTATTTCTATTCTTAGAGGTGCAGAGGATCACAAAGATAAGGTTTGGACATATATTAAGTGGTTGACAGATGAACCGACGCAGACCACATATGGAAATGAATTGGAAGCGATCATCGGTACCGGAAACCGGTATGCAACGGCAAACAAAGATTCATTGCAGCATCAGTCTTGGACTACTGCAGAGGCGGAAGTTATCTTCAGCCAGATGAATAATTTGCGTGTCACACCGCAATGCCCCGGAAGCTACATTGTTGCGCGGTATATGGATTTTGCATTCAACAATGCATATAACGAGGGGGCTGATCCGGTAGAATTGATGCTTTCCTATCTCCCTGCGATCAACAAAGAGCTTTCCCGTAAACGGAAAGAATATGGTATGGCATATCTACAAACCAATGAAACGCTTGCACAGTGTGAAGAACGCTTGCGTGCGGAACTGCTTCAGGAGCAGGATAACTAAACGGCCGTGTGTTCGCCCGAAGTTTTTGGGGTGAGAGCCTGATCCGTTGTAAATCAAATAATAAGGAGTGAATCAGCATGTCACAAAGCACGGCCGCAAAAGACGGTGTTGCTGTGCGCCGCCCGGTGTCTCGCAAAGATATGTCGATGGTCCAGTGGACGCTAAAAGAAATTCGGCGTAATTATCTTGCATATTTGATGCTGGCACCGTTTTATATTCTGTTTTGTGTTTTTACGGTTGTCCCCGTGATTGCCTCTTTGGTTATCAGTTTTACGGACTTCAACATGTTGGAAGCACCGAATTTTGTCTTTATGGATAATTATGTTCGGCTGTTTCTTGACGATGATCTGTTCTTGACTGCATGTCAGAACACGTTCATCTTTGCAATTGTTACCGGCCCGGTCAACTATCTGCTTTCGTTGTTTATGGCATGGTTTATCAATGAGTTGGAGCCGAAGATCAGAGCAATTGTTACTTTGATTTTCTATGCCCCTTCTATCTCAGGCGGAGGTTTGATGATTTTTAATCTTCTATTCTCCGGAGATTCATACGGATATATCAATGCCATACTTCTCAAGCTTGGCATGATAGATACGCCGATTCTGTTTTTTACGGATACCGCATGGATTAAGCCGATTTGTATTATTGCTGCGATTTGGAGTGCCCTTGGTACAGCATTCTTGTCTTTCATTGCGGGTTTGCAGGGTGTTGATAAGTCGTTGTATGAGGCAGCTTCCGTGGATGGGATTAAAAACCGTTGGCAGGAGCTATGGTATATTACGCTGCCGGTTATGCGTCCGCAGTTAATGTTCGGTGCAGTGCTTTCCATCACAGGTGCCTTCAACTTCAGCGGTATCACCGGCGCTCTTGCAACGGACTACGAATCGTATACGTTGGTGAATCATCTTGCCGAGTATGGTACAACACGATATGAAATTGGGTACGCATCCGCAATTTCAACATTTATGTTCTTGCTGATGGTTGGTTCAAACTTGTTGGTCAAGAAAATTCTTTCGAAGGTGGGGTCGTGAGATGAAAAAATTACGTGTACGCAATCATCAAGTCGTCCTCAACCGTTCCGTCGGCGGCGATACGGGAATTACGGTTATTTTGATCATCTTTGGCGCATTTCTTTTCATTCCGATGTATTATACCGTGTTGCAATCTTTTAAGCCATATGATGAATTGTTCCTTTTTCCGCCTCGTTTTTACGTGAAAAGTCCGACACTGAAAAATTATACGGATTTGTTTCGTTTGATGGGGACCTCTTGGGTGCCGTTTTCTCGGTACATTTTCAACACAGTATTGATTTCTGTTGTTGGTACATTGGGTAACCTGGTTCTTTCTTCTTTGGCGGCATATGTGCTTTCCAAAATGAAATTTCCCGGACGCGAGTTTTTCTTCCAAACAATCGTTCTGTCCTTGATGTTTTCTTCGACGGTTACAGGCATTGCAAACTTTATGGTAATGGCGTGGCTGAAATGGATTGATACATATTGGGCGATCATTGTGCCGACGTTTGCATCTACGCTTGGTCTTTACTTGATGAAGCAGTTTATGGAGTCAAATGTCTCAGATGCTGTACTGGAAAGTGCGCGAATAGACGGAGCCTCGGAATTTCGAACTTTCATTCAGATTGCAATGCCGATGGTAAAGCCTGCCTGGTTAACCCTGATTGTGTTCTCGTTCCAGGGTCTTTGGCAGTCCGGTTCTTCCATCTACATTCATTCTGAGCAACTTAAAACATTTAACTATGCAATCAGCCAAGTGCTCAACGGCGGTATTCTCCGTTCTGGTGCGAGCGCAGCGTCAACGGTAATTATGATGATTGTACCGATTATCGTGTTTGTTGTTTCTCAAAGCAACATCATTGAAACAATGGGTTCATCTGGTATGAAAGACTGAGGAGGGAGAAGAATGAAAAAGGCGATTCGTTTTACTGCTCTTCTCGGCACATTGGTTTTACTGCTCGGAACAGTGGCATCGTTTGCAATTACGCCGTATACTACTTACACATATTCTATGGACGGGTTTATCGCTTATTCACCGGATGCTTATACGCCGGACCGTGTGATGGACTATGAGTCTATGCAAATGCCAAGCACGTTGAATGATCCGCATGATATGTTTGTGGATCCGGAAACGGATTACGTATATGTTGCAGATACCAAGTCGAACCGAATTGTGGTACTTAATCAGCACTTGCAGTTTGTCAAGAGTCTGTTCTCGTTTGTCAATGATCAAGGCGTGCCGGACTCTTTCAAGCAACCGCAGGGTGTCTATGTGCGCGACGGAAAGGTATACGTGGCAGATACCGAAAACAATCGGATTGTTATTTTGGATACGGACGGTAACTTCCTGTCTTTATTGGAAACACCGGAATCTGATGTTTTTCCGGAAGGATCGGTTTACAAGCCAGTGGCCGTTGCCGTCGATGATGTTGGAAGGGTATATGTTGTATCTTCCACAACCTATCAAGGCATTATTGTTATGAACCCTGCCGAGAAAGACAGCAATCCGGATAAGGTGTTTGTCGGATTTATCGGAGCAACAGAAGTCAACCTTTCCGTGTGGGATTTAATGTGGCGCCGTTTCCAGAGTAAGGATCAGCGCTCCCAGGGGACGCAGTACGTTTCAACAGAGTACAACAATATTGCTATTGACTCCGGGAACTTTGTATATGCAACTACCAGCTCAATTGACAGTGATAAACAGCAGGAGTCAACAAAGAGTAACACCAAGAAAAATGCTCCGGTTCGGAAGTATAATGCGAATGGTATCGATGTTTTGAAGCGGAACGGATTTTTTGGGCCGGGCGGAGAAGTGCAGGTTGCAACCTCTCTCAACACTGCTGCTGATTCAGATTCTACCGCAGCTCCTTCCGGTGCTTCCGAAATCGTAGATGTGGCTTTGGGGGAAAACGGTGTATGGAGCATTTTGGATGCGAAGCGTTCTAAAATTTTTACATACGATAGTTATGGAGAGTTGTTGTATGTCTTTGGTGATAAGGGCCAGCAGCTTGGAAATGTTGACTACGGAACAGCGCTTGACTATCAGGGTACAAACATTCTTGTACTCGACCGCACCAACTGTACCATCACGGTCTATCGCCGCACGGAGTACGGTGATCTGTTAGCTACCGCCATTCAAAACCGCGAAACAAGACAGTATGATAAAACCGTTTCCGACTGGGAAAGCATCAAGCAGCGTAACAGTAATTTCGATGCTGCATATATCGGTATCGGAAACGGTTATCGCAACCAGTCTGATTATCAGGAAGCGATGCGGTATTACAAATACGCATATGATGTGAGTAACTATTCCGCTGCTTTTAAAAACTTGCGGCAAGACTGGGTCTCCCGGTTCCCCTGGGTTGTAATCATCGTCATTGTTGCAGTTGTTGTTGCGTACTATTCCTTCTTCCATTATGCCGGGAAAGTAAATGTGGCAGGACACACAAAAACGACAAAGCGAACATTTTGGGAAGAAATTTTATACGGTTTCCATCTGATATTCCACCCGTTTGATGGATTTTGGGACCTTAAACATGAAAAGCGCGGCAGTATACGCGGTGCTCTGTTTTACATTGCTATAACGGTTGCAGCGTTTACTTATAAGAGTGTAGGAAGTTCTTATATGCTCAATCCATCCGGAAAACACATGAGTATTTTCAGTGTTGTGGCTTCTGTGGTTGTTCCGTTGTTGTTGTGGTGCGTGTCTAACTGGTGCTTAACAACATTATTCGACGGCGAAGGGAGCTTTAAGGATATCTTTATTGCGACAAGTTATGCATTGGTGCCCTTGGCAATGCTGATCATTCCTACGACGATTGCATCTTACATTGTAGTTGCAAGCGAGATACAGGTTCTTAACTTCCTATGCGGTCTTGCATATGCATGGACCGGATTCTTGGTGTTCTTTGGATCCATGGTCACGCACGACTATTCCTTTGGTAAGAATGTCTTAATTTGTCTGTTTACGTTAGTTGGTGTTGTGTTTATCGTATTCCTGGCGCTTCTGTTCGTCAGTTTGATTAACCAGATTATCAGCTTTGTTTTGAATATAGTTCTGGAATTGACGTACCGCGTCTGAGAAGGAGGATAATGAAAATGAAGATTACAAGGTTTTTATCGGCTCTTCTTGCCTTCATTATGCTTCTTTGTGCGTTGACGGGTTCTTCCTTTGCAGCACAGGAAGCAGATGCGGCAGATTCTCAGACACCCCAGGCTGATGTTCTTTCAGAGCAAGAGGAAGATACTTCCTCTACTCAAACCGCAGCAGGCACCCAGCTTTCAACTTCCTGGCTCAATGCAGACGGTACCATCAATTATACGGCATATGAGTATTATACTGCGGAAGAAAAGATGGCGGATATGCAAAAGGTTCTGGAAAGTGATGACGGACGGTATGCACTGTATATAGAGCCTGTTTCCGGTGAAATTGCATATTACGACAACCAAACGCAACAAGCTCTGTTTTCCAACCCATATTTTCTGAACGATCAGGAAGGCGGAATGCCGGAGAGGGCGCCGAAAGATCTTCTGTTGTCACAGATTAGCTTGCAGTTTTCTCAAAACGGCGGAAAGACAATTTATAACAGTTACAGTTGGTGTATAGCACGCGATCAGCTGCAGATTAAGAAGATCGCAAATGGTATTCGTGTTGAATATGCAATTGGGCGGATTGAAGCGAGACGCCTGATGCCGTATTTGATTGAAAAGAGCAGCTATGAAACGAACATTCTTGCAGAGTTAGAGAAAAACTGTCCTTCGAAAGGAACAGAGAGTTTCAGCTTTTTGAGCAAAAAGTTTAACGGTGCGTATACACTGAAGGATCCGTCTGATCCGAGCTTGACTACTCGTCTTTTAAAGCAGATGTATTCTGATTTTAAGATCACACAAAAGATGGCTGTGTATGTGTTTAATCCGACAGCCACTGAGTCAGAAAAAGACCGGATTGAAGAAGCCATTCGCAAGTACTGTCCCAATTATACTTTTGAAAAACTTGAGGCAGACCACGATTTGACGGAGTACACGGGAACCGAGAAAGCCCCACCGTTGTTCCGCATTTCATTGGAGTATTATTTGGAAGATGATTCCCTGAAAGTGCGCATGCCTGCAAAGGATATGCGGTATGTCGAAGCGGATTATGCACTAACCTATTTACGGGTACTACCGTATTTCGGCAGTGGAAAAGTCAAAGAGAGCGGCGCAATGTTCATTCCGGACGGATCTGGTGCGCTGATCGATTATCAAGACTTTAGCAATGAGGCACAGCGTGTGATTACGCAGAAGATATATGGGCAGGATTATGCATATTACACGTTGGAAGGGGAACACCAAGAGGTAGTTCGCATGCCGGTGTATGGTAACTATCGCACGACAGAGCAAATCGGCTATTTAGCAGTGATTGAATCCGGTGCGGAGTTGGCTGAAATCACTTCGGAAACCGGCGGTAAAACGGTCGGGGTGAATACGGTGTATACTTCACTGTATCCGCGTGCGAATGACTCTTATGACATTTCCGAGTCTATCAGTGCTGCAGCAAGTGCCATGGTTTCGGTCACTTCCAACAAAAAGTATACGGGTGATTATGTTCTGCGTTTCTTCATGCTCAATGGTGAAGATAAAGCAAAGTCGGCGGGCCTGTCAGATTCTGAATATTACACCGCCGATTTGAACGGTATGGTAGCTGCCTATCGCGATTATTTGACGGAAAGAGGAGTCTTGACTCGCTTGACCAAAGAAGATGTACAGAAAGATATTCCTTTGTACATAGAAAGTTTTGGTACCGTTGATACAGAGACCACCGTTTTGACTTTCCCGGTTACGGTGCAGACACCTTTGACCACGTTTGACGATCTGCGCAGCATGTATGAGGCGCTGGCTGAAAAAGGAATTACCAACGTCAATTTCCGTTTGACCGGCTTTTTCAACGGTGGCATGAAGGCGGAGATTCCGTATAAAGTGAAAACGCAGAAAGCGGTCGGCGGTAACGATGGATTCCGCTCCTTTATGGAGTATGCTGCAGAAAAGAATATCGGAGTATTCCCTGATTTCGATTTTGTATTTGTTCCAAGCGATGCGGCAACCATTGCATCCGGGCTCAATAAGCGCTCGGATCTTGCCAAAGCAGGCGACGACCGGTATGCCTCTAAGCGTGTATACAGTCCCTTGTATCAGACTTACGAGAAGGTTGATTATTTACTGCTTTCTCCGTGTTGTTATGACAAATTTTATGAGAAATTCTCGAAAAACTATGCCAAGTTAAATCCGACGGCAATCTCTGTTGCAACGCTTGGCTCATATCTGAATTCTGACTTTGACAAAGAAGAAACCGATTTGCGGGATGCTACGCTTTTATATACGGAGCAGCTATTTGCAAACCTGGAAAATGATTATGACCGTGTGTTGACAGATGGAGGCAATGCATACGCGTTACCGTATGTGACGGATTTGCTGAATGTGCCTTTGGATAATAGTAACTTTAATAACGCCAGTTATTCTGTTCCGTTTATCGGTATGGTATTGCATGGCAGCGTAAACTTTGCCGGTAGTGCACTCAACACAGTCGGTGATATTGATTACGCGCTGTTGCGTGCTATCGAAAATGGTGCAAGCGCATATTTCACGCTGTCCTATCGAAACGTGGAAGAGATGAAGAAGAGCGAAGAGCTTTCTAAATATTATTCTGTTTCGTTTGACATTTGGTATAACGATCTTTACGATGCTTACAACACTTTGAATGATGCTATCGGCGATTTGCAGGACAAATTGATTTTGCGGCATTCCTTCTTGGCCGGCAAACGGCATTACGAGGCGGAAGAAGCAGCAGCAATCGAAGCAGAGCGCCAGGCAATTATGGAAAAATATGAAGGCGTGTACCAAATTGCAGAATTGCAAAAGCTTGAAGCGCGCAGCGCTGTAGAAAATGGCAGAATTGTGAAAGTCGTTTATGAAGGCGGCACAACTTTCTATCTCAACTTTAACAGTTTTGCTATCGAGGTTACAGATGGTGGGCAAACATATACACTGGACGGATTTGGATTTATCCGTGTGAATGCAAGGGAGGGGTGATGATCGTATGACAGGCCAAAAAATCAATACACCTGCGTCTGCGGTTTTAAAAAGATCGAAACGCCGCAGAAAAGCCTCTTCTTTGGATCGCAAAAAGGCAAGAGCCGGATGGATTTTTGTTTTGCCTTTTGTAATTGGCTTTGTTGTTATTTACTTGCCGATTATTTACAATTCGATTTTGTACAGTTTCACACAGATTCGTCCCGCAGTGGGGGGCGGTTTTCAGCTCAGCTGGGTTGGCTGGGAGAATTACTATGAGGCGTTGAACGATACAACATATTTACAGACGCTTTCTGAAGGGATACAGCAGCTGGTTTTTGATATTCCTGCAATTGTTATCTTTTCTCTGTTCATGGCAATTTTGCTCAACCAGAAGATGATAGGTCGCGCAGCGTTTCGTGCTATCTTTTTCGTCCCGGTTATCCTGTCTACCGGTATTCTGACCACCATTGATATGAACAATGCAATGCTGGACAGCATGTCCTCTGGATCGATTGATATGGGGGATGGTTCCGGTAGCATTGTGAGTGCGATGGACATACAAAACTTGCTATCCAGTGTGACAGTGGGCGAAGATGTAATTCAGTATGTAACAAATTTAGTTAATAACATTTATGACATTGTTAATCGTTCCGGCGTGCAGATGTTGATCTTCTTGGCGGGATTGCAGTCGATTTCGCCTGCTATTTACGAATCCTGTCAGATCGACGGAGCGACTTCCTGGGAGACTTTCTGGAAAATCACGCTTCCGATGATTTCACCGATGATTTTGGTCAACACAGTTTATACCGTGATAGATTCATTTACAGCTTCCGATAACAATGTTATGGTGTATATTGACGAGGTATACGCTACAGCCGGTGGTGATGTGCTTTCCTCCGCTATGGCGTGGATTTACTTCTTGATTGTATTTGCTATCATTGCACTTGTTGCAGCAATTTGCAGCTTCTTCGTCTTCTATCAAAGACGTGATTCCTGAGAAAGGAGGGATTTTCAATGCATGCACAACCTTCTGTAACAAAGCGTCAAACCAAAAAGAAGATCCGGGTTGATTTTGAAAGGACCTCTTTTCTGGAACGGATGAAGATACGTCTTCTCTCCGGTACCTTTTTTACAAAACTGATTTGGTCTTTCTTCCGATTGGTTCTTTTGTTAGGAATTTCGTATGTGATTCTGTTTCCGTTTTTCTCTAAAATTTCCGCATCCTTTATGAGTTCTGCGGATCTTTCCGACGTAACGGTTCGTCTGATCCCGAAATATCCAACGCTTGATACATATAAGTCGATTATCTCTTATAGTGGATATTTTACGGCGCTGTTTAATACCTTTATTCTCAGTGCTTTGTGCGGTCTTGCGCAGACGCTTGTTTGTTCTTTTGTTGGATACGGATTTGCAAAGTTCAAATTCCGTGGCAGCAAACTGCTGTTTTTGTTGGTAATTCTGACGCTGGTTATTCCGCATCAGACGCTCCAACTCTCCATGTATATGCAGTTTAGATATTTTGATCCGTTGGGACTGATTGGTTTGTTAGGAGGCGGGGTGTTTAAAGATCTTGCAATTCTTCCAATCTCCAGCATTAACCTGACGAATACATATTGGCCGCTGGCACTCCTTTCTTTGACGGGGCTCGCATTCAAGAACGGATTGTATATATTCATGATGCGGCAGTTTTATCGTGGCGTTCCCGATGAATTGGAGGAATCTGCATATATCGACGGTGCCGGATCCCTATACACATTCTTCAAGATTATTATCCCTCTGTCGATTCCTATGTTGGTTACCATTTTCCTCTTTTCATTCTCTTGGCAATGGACGGACCAGTTCTACACCAATTTGTTCTTCACGGATGCTGGTCCGAAACTGATGCCGAGTTTGCTCACAACTTCTTCTGTCGGGCTCGCAAAGGATATGAGTGCTGCTGCGTATAACAGTGCTGCAGGCTTGTTGATCATTGCGCCGTTGATTATTCTGTATCTGTTTGGGCAGAAGTTCCTGATTCAGGGTATTGAGCGCTCCGGTATTGTTGGTTGAGAACTGACGACGATATTCCATAAAAAACGTTTTGTTAGCTTATTGCTTGCAAAGAAAGACCTCCTTAGCGCGACGCGAACCGTCGTGCTAAGGGGGTCTTCTATTTGCAAGTGTTTTCTCTGAAATACTTATATCGTGAATAGTGCGGATGGGGATGGGGCGGATATTTGAGGCAAAAGATAAGGTATAATATTTTGGTTCATTGTGAAATGAAATAGGAGATATAGAAGGTACTGTCAAGGTACTGTCAATAGTTTTTCGCAAATTTGTTTCTGAGAAAATGAATTTTTGCGCCGGACTACCGGCACACTACTACTTTGTAAATGCTAAATCTTTATCATGGGGTATAGATGCTTCAACTTGGTTCTTGCATCATCAGTGGTGAAATGCCAGTCTACGCCTTTCTGAGCAATGTTTCTTTCAACAGCCCACGGTTCGAGCAGACTCCGA
>JAXDZV010000051.1:0-2340 GCA_034086705.1 Eubacteriales bacterium
CGAATTAGTTCCAGGCACAGCCAATTTCTATCTTGGGAATGCCATGTTTGCCCTCTGCCTTCCGGCGGTCAATTGCTTTGTGATGATAAGCGGTTTTTTTCTCTGTACCGCCGATTTCAAGCTGAAAAAGCTCATTTCCATATGGGGTCAGGCTTTTTTCTACAGTATCTCTATCACATCTATAGCAATGCTTCTGGGGCATCAGGCATTTTCTTTTAAGGAACTGGTCAAATCCATCCTTGTGATTTTGCTGAAACGCTACTGGTTTGTAACGGCATATGTTCTGATGTATGCTGTATCGCCATTTTTAAACTGCGCAATTCGTGCTCTGGATCGGAAGACGCATCTACTCTGTTGCTGTACGCTTCTGGGCATTTTCTCTGTTCTTCATAACATTATGTATATCAGTGATTTTGGCGGCGTCAATGGCGGCTACAGTTTTCTGTGGTTCTGTATCTTATATATCGTAGCTGCGTATTTCCGACTCTATATTTCAAGACGCATCAAGCGCCAAAAGTGGATGCTGCCCGGGTATTTCTGCTCTGTACTTTTAATTTGCGGAGAACGTTTTTTGGCTTATTGGATAACACCGTATATTTTTGGCACAGTGAAGCTGACCTCTTTGTTTTATTCCTATAACTCGATTATGAATGTACTGGCAGCGTTATGCCTGTTTCAATTCTTCCGTGGAGTTACGGTGCAAAACACATTTACAGAAAAGCTGATTGCTTTTTTCGCTCCGCTTACCTTTGCGGTATATTTGATTTCAGATCATACAATTTTGCGAGAGGTTCTCTGGTCATGGCTGCATCCGTCTGCCTATTATGCTTCACCTTGGATGGCCTTCTATGTGTTGGCCTGTGTTGTCGGCATTTTCTTTGTCTGTTGTGCAGTTGAATGGTGCAGAAAGGTGCTGTGCGCGAAAATAGGCATAACGGATGGTATCTCAAAACTGTGCGACAAAATTCAAAATAAATTATGTGATGTTATGGCAAGGTGTACGCAATGAAAGCAAAACGCAGCGCATACAATATTATATTCGGTATTTTAAACCAGGCAGTGATGATCGCGGCAGGAATCCTGTTGCCGCGATTGGTACTTGTTAACCTCGGTTCCGAATCCAATGGTCTGTTGAACTCAGTCAACCAAATCTTTACATATTTTGCGCTGTTGGAGGCTGGCGTCGGAACCGCGACGCTGCAAGCGTTATATGGGCCGGTAGGATGTAATGACAGGGATTCCATCAACGGCATCCTTGCAGCAACAGATCGTTATTATAAACGCACTGGTGTGATCTATCTAATTGCCTTTTGCATCTTGGCATTTATTTATCCTTTGGCCGTTGCTTCTGATCTGCGTAAAAGCACCATTTTTATTGTCATTGTTTTAACGGGATTCAGTGGCGTTATCAGCTATTTCTTTCAGGGGAAATACAATGTTCTTCTTTTGGCAGAAGGAAGAAGCTACATCAGCAGCAATCTGAGCCTTGTTACCTATGTTTTGACAAGCGCGGCAAAAATCATTCTGCTGATCCATGGGTTTGATGTAGTAGCATTGCAGGTAATGTACTGCTTTTTCAATATTGTTAAAATGATATATATTGAATGGTACATGCATCGAAATTACAAGTGGATCAACTTGAAAGTAACGCCGGATTACCAGGCGATATCGCAAAAAAATTTCGTTTTTGTCCATCAAATATCCTCGTTGATTTTTAACAACACAGACACCCTGATTCTGACGCTGATTATGGGACTGAAGGCAGTCAGCGTCTATTCGATGTATACGCTTCTCTTTGGAATGGTCAGCACACTGATCAGCACAATCACAGGTAGTGTACAGTTTATTCTGGGTCAGACATTTAAAGCTGATAAAGAAAAATATATAAATCTCCTGGACTTATATGAGACTTGCAGTATGACTCTTGTTTTTTCGCTGTATTGCATTGCCGGTCTATTTATTTTGCCGTTTATGCGATTGTATACGTCCGGTATTTCAGATATTAACTATATCGACCGCTTTCTGCCATATTTATTTATTTCGGTCTATCTTTTAAATAATGGCCGTGAATCATCCAATCTGTCAATTAAATTTGCGGGACATTTCAAACAGACGGTCAACCGTACAGTTTTTGAGTCGGTCATTAATTTATCTGTATCAATTTTTTGTGTTTTCCGCTTTGGAATCCATGGCGTTTTGATCGGCACGATTGCCGCGCTGCTGTATCGAACCAACGACATGATCATCTACGCCAACAAAAAGATACTTAACCGCAGCCCGTGGAAAACATACCGGCGGTGGCTTGTCAACCTTGCACTGTTTGTTGCGGTTACGCTGATT
>JAXDZV010000068.1:0-2244 GCA_034086705.1 Eubacteriales bacterium
ACCTGTCTACTTGACAGGGGGCATATCATTGCTCCGACCTTTTTAAAAAATGTTAAAAAGAAAATTTCACTGCATTTTAGGGCTTGACAGGACGCAGATTGTATGGTAAAATTACCGGGCTGAGATACATACGGCCTGGTAGTTCAGCTGGTTAGAACGCTAGCCTGTCACGCTAGAGGTCATGGGTTCGAGCCCCATTCAGGTCGCCATTTGCTGCTATGGCTCAGTCGGTAGAGCACATCCTTGGTAAGGATGAGGTCATCAGTTCGATTCTGATTAGCAGCTCCACGTCGTCGCGGACTTTATGTTGTTCGCGACGGCTTTTTTATTATGAAAAATAAAAAGTATCGTTCATGCACATCATTGGTTCTCTTTTTGAATCGAACCTGCTTCGTCGGGCTTCGATTCAGTTTAGGTGTTGATCGAGCGTCAATGACGCCTATAGTGTTGCAATATTGCATATTGTGGTGCGGGCGGATAGCGTCTGTATCCTTTTTTGTTTTTGGGGGATTGAAAATAATTGCTACGGTGCAAGAAGCGTAAATCCGCCCAAATTGCAAAACAGCTCCGGTAAAAAGAGCACCGCGGGAAGTTGCTCTTTCCAATACTCCGGCGTCAAAAGCAGCTCGGCTTTGTGGAGTGCTTCTATGCCCGCTTCAGCGCTTCCGAGCGGTGTTGCAGCGTGTCCAAAGCGAGGAGCCAAGCGTGAAAAGAGCATCGAAAGAAACCGCACTTTGGGGAGCTGTTTAATCCAGTATGCAGGGCTTTGCATGTATCCAAGAGCAAACAGCCTTTGTATGGAGAGTTCAGCTTCGTCTAAATAGCATACATTCAAATCAACCTGCCCGAGGATGCCGCGTACCGATCCGGGTCCGTATTGCCATAAAACCATCCCAGGTGTCTGTGGTTTACGGCTTCCCCATGCAGCGATCCATAGCGGTACTTGCAGTGCCGATATATCCAGATAGTTCTCCATGTGGTCTGCATTGGTATAGAGTGCAGGTGTATATCCTGCGCTGGCTACTTGTTGCAAAAAAGCGTGGCAGGTTTGGGTAAGCTGCGCTTTTGTCTGCTGTTGCAAATTTTTGTTTCCATAGGTTTCACAGTCTAAAAAGACATGGCGTACAAAGGGTTGCCACGGAGAAATGGCATTGAGAAAATATGCTGCTTCTTGCTGTGCCTGTTCTGTGTCCCGTGCACACAGAAAATGGTAAAACCCCATGGGAACTCCGGTCGCCACAGCGCCGTCTGCATGCGATTGCAGCGCGGGGTCGCGAAAAGGCGTGCCGGTGCCATCCAGTGCGCGCCCCTGGGTGGCTTTGATAATAACAAAACGGACGCCGTCCGCGTATACGCTTTCCCATGCCTGTACGGTTTGATATACGGAAATATCGATTGCTTTCATGTGCAGAACCCTCCTTTTTGCTTGCCGGCGGTACCGGCTGTTTTTAGTATATGTCATATGATATGTTGCTGCACAAAAAGGCTTGCTTTTTTTCGTGCGGATGCGTTATAATAACAAACAAAGTATGCAAAAGGGGAATGAATATGTACGATGAATTGACGCAGGTTGACATTGATAAAATGCGAGAAGAAATTGAATATCGCAAACTAACACTGCGCCCGCAATTGGGAGAAAATTTGCAGGCTGCACGTGCGCAGGGAGACTTGTCAGAGAATTATGAATATAAGGTTGCAAAGGCAGAGGTGCGGCGTAACAATAGTCGGATTACGTATTTGGAAAACATGATTAAAACTGCGAAGGTAATCTCTGCCGTCTCCGCTCAGGATGAGATTGGGTTATTTGATCGGGTCAAAGTGCATCTGGAGGAAGACAATGAGGATATGACATTTGTTCTTACGACGACGCTGCGCCAGGATTCCCTCAACGGGTACATCAGCAAAGAATCTCCTTTGGGCGGAGCTGTCATTGGCAGACGAGTCGGTGATCGTGTTACGGTTCACGTAAACGATACATACAGTTATCACGTCGTGATTTTGTCTTTTGAAAAGGGGCAAGACGATACAAGTCTTGCCATCAGCAGTTTTTAAAGTTGCTTGCGGTAGAGAATAAATGCAAAACAAAGCCGGTGTTTTTGATAGGATTCCCCTTAAGTAGACAAGGGAAATACCCAAAATCTACTTAGGGGGACTTTTATGTCTAAATATTCAAAAGAATTCATTATAAAAACATGTGAAGAATATTTATCTTGTAACTCATCAAAGTTAGAATTATGTAATAAG
>JAXDZV010000083.1:0-12415 GCA_034086705.1 Eubacteriales bacterium
TGTGTCATTTTTTGTGAAATACCAATTGTAACATTTCAACGCCCCCTCTGCCGGTTGCATTAAAAGCAACAGTGCGCCTGCTGCACAAAATATGCGCCACAATCCCCCACATCTTCTCAGCAACCGTTTTGCGCCTGCCCGCACCGCTTTTCCCGGTGCTGCTTCCTCTGCCGCTTTTTGGGGAACGGACGGTGCTTTCTTCTTTCCTGTTGCTGCAGCACCACC
This sequence comes from Eubacteriales bacterium, assembly GCA_034086705.1. Classification (GTDB taxonomy): domain Bacteria; phylum Bacillota; class Clostridia; order Oscillospirales; family CAG-272; genus UMGS1225. The sequence continues at coordinate 226 of JAXDZV010000083.1, forward strand.
TTTTTTCCATTTTAAAAGCCGCATCGTTTTTTCGCAAACCTGCTTGGTCTGCGCTGCCGTTTTTCGTTTCATTGCCATGCTCCTTTCTCGCATCACAAGTGCAGTATCTGCGAATCCTACAGATTTCAAACAAGGAAAGAGCCGCCGTTTTTACGGAATTTTACGTTTTTTGTCGTTTTTTGCATGGCATTTGTTCCGAATCGGCATACATTCCCTTCAGCACCCCTTGACTTTCTGCAAAAAAGCCCCTATAATAAATTTCAAATACTTTTAAACTTTTCAAAAAGGAGATGGTTGTGTGGAACCCCTTCCCCGAAGTAGCTGTTTTGTCGTATGGATCGATCCCTTTGTTCCGTATTGTTTCAATAGCACGCTGAGCAGTCCTCGCGTGCGCGTTGTGTTTCGGCTGTGAAGCGCCCTCACACAACATTGTAACAATACATAAATCGGAGGATTGATTTTTCTATATGGACATTGTAAAGCAATTACTGCTGCAATTGATTTTGATTTTTTTAAACGCTTTCTTCGCCGCAACGGAAATTGCAGTGATTTCTCTCAATGAAAAAAAGGTACATGCGCTGGCAGACGAAGGTAATAAAAAGGCAAAAAAGATGCTGCGCATCATCGAGGAGCCCACGCGTTTTCTTTCCACCATACAAATCGGTATTACACTGGCCGGCTTTCTCGGTTCCGCATTTGCAGCTGATAACTTCGCTGCAAAGCTCTCCGCCTGCTTCATCCGCGTTTTTCATATACCGCAAAATTATGCGGCTACCATGAATACGGTTGCCGTGATCGTAACAACTCTGATTCTTTCTTATTTTACACTAATTTTGGGTGAGCTCGTTCCTAAACGCATTGCCATGAAGCATAAAGAAAAGCTTGCAAACGCCGTCTGTGGCGTTATCTCCTTTTTGACTGCGGTGCTTCGGCCGATCATTTGGTTTCTCACCGCCTCAACCAATGCCGTTTTACGGCTGCTTGGCATTGACCCGCATGAAAAGGAAGAAACCGTTTCCGAAGAAGATATCGTTCTCATGCTTGACGCAGGTGCCGGCGAGGGAACGCTGGACTCGAGCGATATTGAGTACATTAAAAATGTATTTAAGCTGGACCGTATGACCGCGGAGGATGTCATGACACCGTGGAAGGCGGTAGTCTGTTTGACCGAAACCGCAACGGATGCCGAGGTTTTGGATGTGATCGCAAATGAAGCATATTCCCGCATCCCTGTGTATGACGCTGCGGAAGATCATATTATCGGAGTACTGCACACACGAGACTACCTGTTGGCGCATGAACAACCTGATTTTTCTCTGAAAAGCGTTTTGCATCCTCCCGTCATCGTACCGGAAAGCGTCAATCTGAATATTCTGTTTAAAGATATGCAAACCGACCACAACCATCTGGTAGTGGTGGTAAACGAATATGGCGAAACCTCCGGCATTGTTTCCATGGAAGACATTTTAGAGGAAATCGTCGGAGAAATTTGGGATGAACGGGATGAAGAGGTCAGTGAGTTTTTAGAGATAGAGAAAAATACGTACCGTGTGCTTTGCACCGCTACCGTAGAAGACTTTTTTGAATTTTTCTCTTTAGAACCACAGGAAGAACAGATTGCAGCCACCACGATTAACGGCTGGCTGACCGAGCGTGCGGAATGTATTCCGCAAATTGGCTATTCCTTTCAATATGAAAATCTAACGGTCACTGTCACAAAGGCAGACGAGTTCATGACCCACGAAATTACCGTTCGCATCAACGATGCACCCACGTCAGTCTCCGATGCCGACGCAAACCCGCACCCCTAAAGACAGCAACCCTGTCAACGGAAACTGCCAACATAATACCTACTTGCTCTCTCGATAAATCGATTATCTATCGTATCGCTACACTTGCTTTGGCGGGCCATACCACTGCATATAACGGAATGTAAGTGGCCTTTTTCCAAAAACCATGCTGCTCTGCTTCTCTGCTACATCTATGGGTCAATCCGATGCAAGGGATGCGCAAAAATTTGCTTTTCTAAAACAACCAACCCCGACTCTTAACAAAGGAGTCGGGGTTGCTTTTTCGTTCTTGATTGATTTGCCGATTTTTATCATGGCTACGCGCTTTGGGGAGAACAAATCGCCAAAAGGATACTTCACCGACGTACCAGACGGACAGCCCCATGCAAATTCTGAATTTTTGCCTCCGTAACACTGCCGCCGAATTCTCCGTCTACCGTCCAAGCGACAGGCTCCTGCGCAGAAAAAATGATTTTGCTGGTATGCAGCAGCCGCACATATCTGTCATCAAAACGCTGCCGCAATACGCCATTCAGAATTTGTTGCAGCTGTGCGGGCGTACTCGGCCGCTTGATCAGCATCACCTCGAAAAGCCCATCGTTCAGCGCCACATCGCTCTCCTTTAATCGCACAAGACCCGCAATTGACAAAGAATTGGTCACACCTCCGTATATAAAATCGTCCTCAATCACCTCATTGTCGACAGTAATCTTCATATGGTAAGGGCGAATTTCTCCGATGCTTGCAATCCCGTCCAACACGTATGCAAAATGCCCCAATAACCGCTTCAGCCAGCGCGGTGTTGCATATGACACCCGCGTAAACGCACCGAAAGAACAAACATAATTAAAATACACCGTATCATTAAACAAACCAACATCATACGGACGCGGTATACCACTGAGAGTTAGCTTCATACATTTGCGCATCTGCCAATACGGCAAACGCAATGACCGCGCCATATCATTGGTCGAGCCAGCCGGAATAAACCCAATCGGCACCCGTTTTTCTTCCGGCAGCTGCATCATACCGGTAATCACCTCATTGAGTGTTCCGTCTCCGCCGCAACAAACCACAAGGTCCTCCGCGTCGCCCTTTTCTGCAACAAATCGAGCAGCATCTCCGCGGGCCGTCGTTGTCATAGTCGTTGTAGTGCAACCGCTTTTGGCATATCCCTCAATCACTGCGTATAGTTGCCCTTTCGGTTTTGCCATACCCGCTGCAGGATTGATGATCAATAAAACCCGGCGATTCTTTGCAGGAGCTGCATGGTGAAACATACCGGGTTCTCCTCCCGGATCCGGTTGCACCGCGTTTCTCACCCGAAATGCAAAAAACCTTTGCCCCAGGTAATTCAAAATGACAAAAAAGCCCATGCCGCACAGCATTGCCAAATTGGTTTGCAGCTGTTCCCCAAGGCCCCGGAAAATCCATGCTGCCAGCGGCTTTGCGGCTCCGTATGCCAATAGATAGCACACGGTTATGTTCAATGCAAAACGCAATGCTACGCGCGGCCCCTTTTCACGGCTGCGGAAGGTAAAATGCTTGTTAAGGAAATAACTCAGAACACTCGCGCAAAGATAATTTGCAGCCGAGGCGACCCAATACCCCGCTGTTCCATAGCGAATCAGCCAGCAATTATACAGCAAAAACATAATTGCGGAACCAAACAGCGTGTTGACAACGCCTACCAGCAAAAAACGCAAAAACTTTTCGTCAACTACACCGCCGATCCATCTGTATCGTTTGCGCGATATCTGCTTTGATTGTTTCATAATTCCCTCCGAGCAAAAACGCCGGGCAGGAACAGGTCCAACCCGGCATCAGCATCAGTCTTGTCAGTCTTTGGGGATACAATCCTTATGAGAGAGGTTGACACGTCCTTTTTCGTCGATCTCGATTACCTTAACGATCATCTCATCGCCCTCTTTGCAAACATCCTCACATTTTTCCACACGATGATGTGCAAGCTTGGAAATGTGCACCATCCCCTCGTGGCCCGGATAATACTCCACAAAAACACCAAAGTTCAAAATACGCGTTACATGGCCGGTATAAATCTCCCCGACCGTCGGCTCAAAAACGATTGCATCAATCGCCGCCTTGGCAGCCAACGCGCTGTCACGATCGACAGAAGCAATAAACACGGAGCCATCATCTTCAATATCCACCTTTGCGCCGGTATCGGCAACAATCTTCTGAATCACCTTGCCACCGCTTCCGATGACATCGCGAATTTTATCAGGATGAATATGCATGGTCAGCATCTTCGGCGCGTACGGAGAAACCTCTGCACGCGGAGCAGGGATGGCCTTACACAGAATTTCGTCGATGATATAGTCGCGACCACGATGCGTCACAGCAAGCGCGTCACGAATGATCTCCGGTGTCAATCCATCAATCTTTAAATCCATCTGGATGGAGGTAATCCCCTTGTGAGTCCCGGCGACCTTAAAGTCCATATCGCCGTAGAAATCCTCCACACCCTGAATATCAATCATGGTCATCCATCTTTCGCCCTCTGTGATGAGGCCGCAAGAAATACCCGCAACCGGTGCCTTAATCGGCACTCCGGCATCCATTAAGGCAAGTGTGGAACCGCAAACAGAGGCCTGAGAGGTTGAGCCGTTCGAGGAGATGACCTCCGAGACAAGCCGAATGGTATAGGGGAACTCTTCTTCGCTTGGCAACACCGGCACTAAGGATCTCTCCGCCAAAGCGCCATGTCCGATTTCACGACGACCGGCCCCGCGGGAAGCTTTTGCTTCTCCGACCGAATACCCCGGCATATTGTAATGATGGATATACCGCTTTTTCTCCAAATCGTCGATCCCGTCAAACTCTTGCTCATCGCTGAGCGTGCCGAGCGTAGCGGTTGTAATCACCTGTGTTTGCCCGCGCGTAAACATACCGCTGCCATGCACCCGTGGCAAAAGACCAACTTCCGCGCTGAGCGGACGAATCTGATCCAGCCGTCTGCCATCAACCCGCTTTCCATCTTCCAGCAGCCAGCGCCGAACAATTTTCTTTTGAATTTTATAAACCAGCTCTTCCATCTGTTCATCGAGCTGCGGATACTCTTCCAAAAAATGCTCCGAAATTGCATCGCGAATCGGCACCATGCGAGCATCCCGCACGTTTTTGTCATCCGTATCCAGCGCATACATGACATCTTTTTCGCAAAAAGCAAAAATTTTATCAAACATATCGTGGTCCAATTCGCCGGAGGGATAGGAAAATTTGGGTTTTCCTATCTGCGCAACGATTTCGTCGATGAAAGCACAAACGCCGCGGATTTCCTCATGTGCCTTGCAAATTGCAGCCAGCATCGTATCGTCATCCACTTCGTTTGCGCCGGCTTCAATCATAACAACTTTGGCTTTGCTTGCCGCCACGGTCAGATTCAAATCACTCTTTTCCCGCTGTGCCTTAGAAGGATTGATAATAATCTCTCCATCCACAAGCCCCACGCTGGCGCCACCGATCGGACCGTTCCAAGGAATGTCAGAAATAGACAACGCTATGGAGGCCCCGATCATTGCGGTAATCTCCGGGCTGCAGTCACGATCAACAGACATCACCGTCAACGACAGGCAAACGTCGTTGCGTAAATCCTTCGGGAAAAGCGGACGAATCGGCCGATCAATCACACGTGATGTCAGAATCGCATTTTCCGTCGGTCTGCCCTCACGACGCAAATACCCGCCGGGAATCCGCCCGACAGCATACAAACGTTCCTCAAAATCGACAGACAGCGGCAAAAAATCAATTCCCTCACGCGGCTTTGCGCTTGCCGTTGCACAGCAGAGCACAGCCGTATCTCCGTAACGCACCAGCGCGGAACCGTTGGCAAGCCCCGCCATTTTTCCCGTTTCCACTACCAGCGGTCGACCAGCATACTCATAGCGAAATACTTTGTACTGCTCAAACATATCTTTCCTCCTGTTTTTTGCATTGGCCGCAGGCGATGTTTAGCATTTAATCACACACCGCTAAACAGCGGCGCATGATTAACTGCTATACACCTCTTACGGCTCTTTCGGCATCCTGCGGTCTTACCCGCAGAAAAGCAGAAAAGGCTCTTCCATGGATTCATGAGAAAAGCCTTTGGTTTCCCCTGCCGTGCAAATTTGCACGGCAGGGGAAAGCATTCATGAAATTACTTACGCAGGCCGAGCTTTTCCACAATGGCACGATATCTTTCGATATCCACCTTCTGCAAATATCCCAGCAAGCTTCTTCTATGCCCAACCATCTTCAAAAGACCGCGACGACTGTGATGATCCTTCTGGTTGACTTTGAGATGCTCGTTCAGATGGTTGATGCGCCAGGTCAACAGTGCAATCTGCACTTCGGGAGACCCGGTATCACCTGGGTGTACCGCATAAGTTTCAATGATTTGCTTTTTGATTTCGGGTTGCATTCCATTCACCTCATAAAATTGTAAATTCCGGCAAACATCAGGATGCGGCGGGTGAACACGCTGTATCAGCCTTCTGCCCGTATCCCGAGTAAGCGGTGAAATGGCCGCGCTGCAAAAGCAGCAAGAACATTCGGTTTATTATAGCATGACAAATGATTCTTGTAAATAGGATTTCACAAAATTTCTCCAATCCATCCGCCGTTTTTTTCTTTTTTGCGATAAATTCCGCAAAAATCATCGCACCCCGTTGCTTTTTTGCCACAGATTCGGTACAATAGCGGCAGAAGCTGTTTTGTATAAAATTTCTATGCAGTACAAAAACGGCAAAAGCTGTCTTGCCGAAATTTTTACAACGAAGGAGACACTTATGGATTGTTCCCGTCCACGCCTATCTCTCGATGAGACAACCGGCGTCTACCACATTCTGTATCACGGCTTTCTTTGGAGCAGCGACGGCGATGCTCCCTACATGCAAATCGGTTCTCCCGGCAATCCCGCTGCGGGCAAGCGATTCCCTTTATGGAACGCCGCACGGAAAACCTTTTCATATGATGCGGAAAAAATTACCGTATGTCTGTCTGATTTTTCAGCCGGCGGTGCACCACCGGCCCTGACACTGCTGCTGACTGCGTCCGTGGCATCGGGAAACACAGTAGAATTTACCGTACAAGCAAGAAATGAAACAGCAGACGGCTCTTTACAAGCAGTTTGTTTCCCGGCTGCGTTGAATGCGCAAGAGCCACCGCGCCATAGCTCCTACCATGTGGACCCAATGCGGCAAGGTGCTTTGTTTTTGGACGGAATTGCGCAAACGGATGGCTTGCGGTTGCTGCTGAATTATGAACGCTTTGTCGGTACAGGTTTATGCTATTTGCCGTTGTTTGGCAGAGTTTGCGATGGCCATGCTTATTCTGCCGTCATCGAAACGGCGGCGGACGCCTCTTTGCACTCTTCCATCGGCCGACGCGGGGCCTTCTGTACCGCAGTCCATTGGGAATCCTCTCTGGGCGCCCTGTCCTATGAAAGACGCGTACGCTTTACTTTTCATGACACAGGCGATTACAACACAATCGCCAAAGACTACCGCGCCTTTCGCCTGGCACACAATTCTCTGCTTCGTATCGATGAAAAAATTCAGAAAAACCCCAATATCCGCGCACTGATTGGTTGCCCGGTACTGCATCATAAAATCTACACCAATATCGATCCCGCTTCTCGCTATTACCAGCCAAACGGCGTAAACGCGCAGCTCAGCGCCACGTTTTATGAACGCGCCGAGCAGCTCCGCCAAATACATGCCGCCGGGCTTTCACGTCTGTATGTGCATACAGACGGCTGGGGGCAAAACGGATACGATCACGATCATCCCTCCATCTTGCCGCCTTGCCCCGCAGCAGGAGGCTGGGAAGGGCTGCGTGCGCTTAGCAAAACCTGCAGAGAACTCGGTTATATTTTTGCATTGCACGATCAGTATCGCGATTATTATTTTTCTTCTCCGGCGTATGATTCGGAAAAAGCCGTCACCGCATTGGATGGTTCCAACCCCTACTGCCGTGACTGGGACGGCGGCGCCCATACGGTTCTATGCACATCTCAAGCCCCTGCTTTTGTGGAAGAAACCTATTCGCAGCTCGCTGCCCACGATATTGATGTGCAAGGCGTTTACCTCGATGTGTTTTCCGTGATGCAGGGGGATGAGTGCTTTCATCCCCACCACCGTCTCAACCGCGAGCAAAGCCTTGCCGCACGCGCTGCGTGCTTTGAACTGTTGCAAAAACGCGGGTTAATTCTTTCTTCCGAAGAACCCGGAGCGCTTCTGGTGGACCATTTTCCTCTGGTGCATCATGCCCCGCTGGCAACCTATCCCGTGGCAGAGGGAGCAGAGGCATTGGGGCTTCCCGTACCGCTTTGGAGTCTTGTATTTCACGATTGTGTCATGGTTCCCTGGAACTGGTTCGGCTGGAGCCTACCGTGCGAGCAAGACAACGACTTGTATTGCGCACTACACGCAGGGATGCCTTATTTCAGCCCGTTTGGGGATGCAAAAACCCCCATCGGCAACGAATCACGGCAAATGGATTTGCAGTTGCTCTCACCCGCGCAATTGCAACTTGAAATTGCACGTGTGCAACCCCTTACATTACTGCAAGCCCGTCTTTACAACCAGGAAATGATCCGGCATGTCTTTTTAGACGGAACGCAGCGGCAGCAAACCCTTTTTGCCGACGGAACAACCGTCACCGTAGATTTTCAAACAAACACTTATGAAATTGGAGAGGTAACCGTATGCTGAAGTGGACACAAAAAACGTTTCAAGCTTCCACATTTTCGGAAGAAAACATTTTTCCGCCTCTTTCACAGGCAAAAAAACCTGCAGGGTTTCGTACCACCATTGATGATTACGCCGGGCTGTTCATCGATTACGGACGGCGGGAAACTTCCTATCCGTATTCACAGCAAAATGCCTATACGGAGGAGACTGCCAGACAGCTTCCCGTCGTCCTTTTGGAAAACGACTATCTTCGTGCAGAATTTTTGCCTACACTCGGCGGACGCCTGTGGCGTCTGTACGATAAACACAGCCAACGAGACCTTTTATACACAAACGACGTCATCCGTTTTCGCAATTTAAGCATTCGAAACGCCTGGTTTTCCGGCGGTGTAGAGTGGAACTGTGCACTCATCGGTCACTCTCCGTTTACTTGCGCGCCGCTATATTGTGCTTTTGTGCACGGCAAAGGCGGAGAAGAAGTGCTGCGCTTTTATGAATTTGAACGGGTACGCGGTATTTTCTACCAAATCGATTTCTGGCTGGAAGACTGCAAACTGCTCGTCGCCGTTCGAATTGAAAATCCAAATGAGAAAGTAGTTCCGATGTATTGGTGGTCCAATATGGCCGTACCGGAATATCCGCACGGCAGAGTAATTGTGCCGGCAAGCAGCGCTTATAACAATTCCGACGGGATCGGCGTCAAAAAATCCTCCATCCCGATGGATGAGCACACAGATGTCTCTTATCCGGAAAACATTCTCAACACCATGGATTATTTTTATGATATCCCGCAAAATCAGGATAAATTTATTGCAAGTGTCGACGCTGACGGAACAGGGCTGCTGCAGTTTTCCACGGCACGATTGCAAGGGCGCAAACTTTTTTCCTGGGGACACAGACCCGGCTCTTTGCATTGGCAACGGATGCTGACAGACCACGCGGGGGAGTATGTGGAAATGCAAGCAGGGTTGGGAAAAACACAATACGAATGCATTCCCATGCCACCGAAGACAACCTGGTCTTTCTGCGAATGCTATACGGCCGCAAATATTCCGGCGGCACAAGCACACGGCGATTATGCACAGGCCGTAGCTGCGGTACATGCTCAAATCGAAACGCTCGGCGGCTGTACCGGTTTGGAAAATCGCATGGAAGCAATTACAAAAAACATTAGTTTGCAGTCCGGCACATGCATGCAAACCGGCAGCGGCTTCGGCTATCTGTTCGGCGCTCTGGGCGGCAAAATACCGCAACAACTCTCATTTGTTTGCGCAGAAGATGTGGACGGTTGGCTTACATTGCAGCAGGGAACCCTCCCCCGCCAACTGCTCAGCTTTGCGCACGGAGATGCCATGGAAAAATTGCTTTTGCAACATCGGCAGGAGCCGTGCTGGCAAATCTGCTATCAGCTTGCCCTGCTGGCCTACGACCGACGCGACTTTGCGCAGGCAAAAACATTTTGCGCGCAAAGCATCGTTTGGCAAAGCACTCCGCAAAACAATCATTTGTATGCACATATTCTGTTCCAACTGGATGATGCCGCAAGCGTTTACTTTATTGAAAAATGTCTGCGTGCCACACCAGATAACTTTGCTCTTGCGGAAAGCCTGTTCTCACTGCTTCTGCAGCAGCAAGCATATACGGAATTCATCGCCTATTATTCGCTGCTTACGCCCGCACTGCAGGAAAATCCGCGTCTTCTAATGTATCTTTCCATGGCAACCCTGCAAAGCGGCAATGCACAAGAAGCAGAAAAAATTCTTCTGCGCAACGGCGGCTTGCACCTTACAGATTATCGGGAAGGAGATCACTTTCTGGATATGCTGTACCGCGGGATCCGAGAACATCTCTACGGGGAAAACCCTGATACTGTCACAGTGCCGGCACAATTCGATTTTGTTGTCGCTTGTGAATCATCGCAAAGCTGACGCGTTTTTGCATTTGCAATGTTCTCGCGGCGCTTCAGTTTTTGACTTTGATCGGCGATGTTGCAAAACAACCGCCTTATATGAAATGCATTGATGTCTTCACAGATACGTATCCGAATGGTGCCCATGCGTGAAACTATACACAGACGGCAAGCCAAAGAGAACTGAAAACGCCGTCGGAGAGGAGACCTTTTGAAAGAAAACAAAACGGATACCGCTGCGCCAATTGGGCTGTCTGCTGCAGAAGCCGCCCAACGGATGGAGCGAGGCGAAGGCAACCGCATGCAGCACACCACCGGCACGACTGTGCGGCAAATTCTCCGCTCCAACCTTCTGACCTATTTTAATTTAATTTTCCTGATCATTACGATTCTTTTGTGTCTGGTCGGATCCTTCCGCAATCTCACCTTTCTGCCGATTGTCCTTGGAAATTTGCTCATCGGCATCATACAGGAGCTCCGCGCCAAACATACACTAGACAAAATGAGCCTGCTGCATGCGCCGCACGCCACTGCCCTGCGAGACGGCGTTCCCTGCAGGCTGCCTGCACAGGATCTGGTCAAGGATGACGTGGTGTTGCTACAGGCGGGAGATGCCATTTGCGCCGATGCAATCTTGCTGCAAGGATGCTTATCCGTCAATGAATCTCTTTTGACAGGCGAAGCAGACGAAATTGTCAAGCATCCGGGTGACACCCTGCTTTCCGGCAGTTTTGTTGTCTTTGGAACGGGCTATGCTCGGTTGGAGCGTGTTGCAGAAGCCTGCTATCTTGCGCAGCTCACCGCTAAAGCAAAAGCGATGCCCTCCGGCGAGCAATCCGAAATGATTCGCTCCATTAACCGTATCATCAAGTGGGTTGGCCTTGCCGTCATTCCGATCGGTATCATCCTTTTTTGTCAGGGATATTTTATCAATCACGAAACGATACAAAAAAGTATTACCTCCATGGTGGCAGCTGTGCTTGGCATGATCCCCGAAGGATTATATCTGCTGACAACCGTTGCACTGGCCATGGGCACCATTCGACTGGCACGCCGTCATGTTTTGCTGCATGACATGAAAAGCATTGAAACACTGGCCCGTATTGACGTACTGTGCGTTGACAAAACCGGCACCATCACTGCGCCGCAGATGCAGCTAACGTCTGTTGTACTCTGCCCGAATGCTCCGCTGGACGAGCCAACGATACATGCGCTGCTGCGCGACTATGCTGCAGCCGTACCCGACAACAATGCAACCATGCAGGCACTGCGAGACTGGATCGCTACTTTGACCACGCCAAAAGCGCCTCCACAAACGCCTCTGCAAGTGCAACCATTTTCCGCCGCATCTAAGTACGGCGCAGTGCAATTTGCGCAGGCGCGCTGCCTGTTCGGCGCACCGGAGGTGCTGCTGGGTGAAAGCAATCCGGCGATGACATCCTGGATTGCATCCTATACCGTAAAAGGTTTGCGTGCTGTGCTGTTTGCAGCCTCCCCGACAGAAACGGCAAGCGCTTCCGAAACCATGCCGATTCCGTTAGCGCTTCTGCTCTTTTCCAATCCCATTCGTGAAAATGCCGCACAAACTTTTCGTTATTTTCGAGAACAGGGTGTCAGTATCAAGGTTATTTCCGGGGATCATCCGCAAACTGTTGCGCAGATTGCGCAGCAGGCAGATATCGAAAATGCTTCCGTTGCCATCGATGCAAGACTGTTAGATACGGATGAAAAGATAGAAGCTGCTGCACTGCACTACACCGTGTTCGGCCGTGTAAGTCCGGAGCAGAAACAAAAGC
>JAXDZV010000025.1:0-2932 GCA_034086705.1 Eubacteriales bacterium
AATGCCAATGCCGTAAAGGAATTAGTGCTATGTGCATTGCTGTTGGGTTCCCGTGATATTACCGGCGGAATTGCTTGGGCTAAAGGATTGGCAGGGGAAGGGGATGCCATCGGAAAATTAGTCGAAAAAGGCAAAAAACAGTTTCTTGGCCCGGAAATCATGGGCAAAACCTTGGGTGTGATTGGTTTGGGCGCCATCGGCGTCATGGTCGCCAACATGGCTGCACGCCTGGGTATGAAAGTCATCGGCTATGATCCCTATATCTCCATCGATAATGCCTGGCACCTTACAACGACAGTACAGCATGCGCTCAATATAGAAGAACTGCTTTCCGAAGCAGACTATATTACCATCCATGTACCGTTGATGGATAGTACGCGCAATTATCTGGATGCGGAGCAAATCTCCAAAATGAAAGAGGGCGTTGTTTTACTCAACTTTGCCAGAAATGGTCTGATTAACGAGCAGGCTCTGTTCCAGGCACTGGATGCCGGCAAAGTAGCCCAGTATATCACCGATTTCCCAAATGAAGCTTGCCTGAATCATGAAAAAGTGATCTGCACACCACATCTTGGTGCTTCCACGCCTGAATCCGAAGAAAACTGCGCTGTCATGGCTGCTGAAGAGCTGCGCTATTATCTGGAAGTAGGCGGAATTCGCAATTCCGTCAATCTTCCGGCCTGCCAGCTTTCCCCCAGCCCTCATTCCCGGATTACAGTCATTCATGATAACCTTTCGGGTATCATGGGCAAGATCAGCAGTGCCTTGGGCGAAGCAAATATCAATATTGAAGAAATGGTCAACAAATCGCGTGGGGATATTGCTTATTCAGTCTTTGACCTCAACCAGCATCCCAGCGAAGAAGTGCTTTCCCGCATTGCCTCGATAGAAGGCACGGTTAAAGTGCGGTGCATCGGCTGAATTTGCCGACTTATACAAGCGTACGGAAATATTCCGTACGCTTTTTTCTTTGCTTTCCAAAATCGGAAAATAAAAAATATTTTTCTATTTTTCCATTTTCAGGTAGGTATTTCCCTCCTTCTTGGCGAATATTAATATAAGAGCAGGACATCCCCGTGCGCATTCAAGCGATTTTAAAAATTACATATATTTTGCTTCGCCGGACATGCCCAAAAATACAGGAGGTTAATCCATGATTGTAAATGTAGTCGATAAAAATCTGCGCTCCTTTTTAGATGCAGAGGATCAAGCCTATATGGAACAGGCTGCCGAACAGGCGCATGCATTGCTGAAAGCCGGCAATGGCGCAGGCAGCGATTTCCTCGGTTGGCATACTTATCCGGCAACCTATGACGTGCAGGAATACGAGCGTGTAAAAAAAGCGGCGCAAAAGATCCGCAGTGATTCACAGGTTCTCATCGTCATCGGCATTGGTGGCTCTTACCTGGGCGCACTTTCAGCCATCGAATTGCTCAAAGGGCGTTTTTATAATCTCAGGCAGGGAGATTTGCAGATCTTCTTTGCCGGCAACAACATCAGTGCCTCCTATCTCAATGAAGTAATGGCATTATGTGAAGGCAAAGATATTTCTGTCAATGTCATTTCCAAATCCGGAACGACAACTGAGCCTGCGATTGCATTCCGCGTTTTCAAACAATATATGGAAAAACGTTATGGCCGCGCAGAAGCAGCCCGGCGCATTTATGTTACCACCGATCGCTCCCGTGGTACGCTCAAAGCATTAGCCGATGTGGAGGGTTATGAGACCTTTGTTGTCCCCGATGATATTGGCGGAAGATACTCCGTGCTCACCTCAGTAGGTCTGTTGCCCATCGCAGCTGCCGGTTGCGATATCGACGCCATCATGCAGGGCGCACATCAGGCAATGGAGGATCTTTCTCAGCCCGGTTTGAGCAATCCGGCTTATCATTATGCCGCACTGCGCAACGTACTGTATCGTAAAGGGAAAACAACTGAAATTCTGGTCAGCTACGAACCGGATCTTGTCTCCTTTGCCGAATGGTTCAAACAGCTATTTGGTGAAAGCGAGGGCAAGGATGGCAAGGGCATCTTCCCGGCAGCCGTTTCCTTCTCCACTGACCTGCATTCTATGGGACAATATATCCAGCAGGGGCTGCGCAATCTGTTTGAAACCGTACTGTTTGTAAAACATCCCAAACAGGAATATATTATCCCAACAGACGATGCCAATGCAGATGGGCTTTCCTTCCTGGATAAAGTACCTGTCAGCCAGGTCAATCGCGTTGCTTTCCAAAGTGCACTTTTGGCTCACACCGACGGTGGTGTTCCCAATATTGTTTTGGAAGTGGAGCAAATTGATGCTTTTACTTACGGTTACCTTGTCTATTTCTTCGAAAAAGCTTGTGCTGCTTCCGGTTATATGCTGGGCGTCAACCCCTTCAACCAGCCGGGCGTAGAAGATTATAAAGTCAATATGTTTGCTCTGCTGGGCAAACCCGGTTATGAGCAAAATCGCAAAGCACTGGAAGAACGCCTTGCGGATTGAATCTCGCGCATTTCAAACAAAAAACACCTGCTTAAAAGCAGGTGTTCATAAAACAGTAAAATGGCGTGGCATTTATTGCCACGCCATTTTCAGATATTGGATAGCCACAAAGCGGCGCAAGGAGACATCCTTGATTGGAACATGGTGACGCCAAATACGCATACGAGAAAACTGTATAAAAGTGCGCTCTTTTCACAGCCCTTATGCAAGCGAAAAGATAGTGCGCGGTTTACTGGCTATACTCAAACAACTGAAAGGTATAGGATTCGCCGGGAATAATGTCATAAATCACAACAGAATCGTCCTTGAACCTGTCTCCCGCGCTCAAAGATGAAAAATAAATATTACCGGAGTCAACCATGTAGCCAGCGCTGTCGTACAGCTTATAGCTGATTATATCATACCCGGAATTGCTATTACCGTTTGTCTTTTCTCCGGTAATTA
>JAXDZV010000086.1:0-33306 GCA_034086705.1 Eubacteriales bacterium
GCCGGTCATACCGTTGCCATGACCGGTGACGGAATCAACGACATTTTGGCAATGAAAGATGCAGATTGTAGTGTCGCTATGGCATCCGGCAGTGAAGCGGCTGCACAGGTTGCACAAGTTGTGCTGCTGGATAACGACTTCGGCAAAATGCCCCACATCGTCACACAGGGCAGACAAATTGTCAACAATCTGCAACGCAGCGCCAGCCTGTTTTTGGTAAAGAATATTTTCTCAATTTTAATGGCACTGTTTTCCGCCATATTTCTATTCACCTATCCGTTGGAGCCGGCGCAAATCTCGTTGATCAGCGCATTTACCATCGGGCTGCCCGGCTTTTTGCTAACGCTGGAGCCAAACAACACCCGCATTACGGGCAGCTTTATGAAAACCGTTTTGCTGCGCGCTTTCCCCGCCGGCTTAACAGATTGTTTGGCAGTCGCAGCCCTCGTCGTATGCGCAGACGTGTTTTCCCTGCCGGATGCGGATATTGCAACGGTTTGTACCATGCTTTTGAGCGCCGTCGGACTCATGATTTTATATAAAATCGCACGCCCTCTCACTCGAATCAAAGCAGCCATTCTCGGTGCCTGCACCATTGGCCTACTTGTATGCGGCGTCTTTTTCAACCAACTTTTTGCCATCAGCGGTATGTCTGCTATTTGTGTTCTGTTGCTGATCGTATTTTCATTTGCTGCGGAATCTTTGCTACGTTACCTTACCTTAGTAACCGATTATTTAGCAGGCATTCGAAAGCGTCTTGCTGCGCGCCGAGCAAAAAAGCACAGCATGTAGCGAAAAGCCATCTGTATACCAACCGCAAACAACGGACAATGCAAAAAACCTCCCATGGTATATCAGAAGAACCATGGGAGGAAATTTTATGCCAACAAATTACATGCCGCAGGAACGCTTCTGTGCTGCCCATAGAATTTGAGGCACAGCATCGGCTTTGACCTCTTCGGCATTTACAGTTGCACCCTTCTGCAAAGAATGGGCGCCAACACAGAACACAGCAAGATTTTCAGGCAATCGCCCGGCAAAAACACAAGCATACCGCCACGCAAAATCGACCACAGCGAAAGCCCTTTGCCAAGATATACGTTTTGTATCAGCGCAAGATACGGTACTCCGCACAAATATAAAACGCAAACCCCGGCCAAACAAGCGAGCGCTGCCCGCAACGGCGTCAGCTTACCCCGTCGTGCAATCCAACCGATCATGCCTGCCGCAGCGATCAACCCTAGCAAAAAACCAAAAGTGGGCGAAAGCACCGCGCCAAATCCACCGCCAAAAGTAAATATGGGCACCCCGCACAGACCGATTGCCACATATACGCTTTGCGACAAGGCGCCCCACTTTGCACCGAGCAACAGCGCTGCCATGGCACAAAAGAAAAATTGCAGTGTAATCGGTGCCAGCGGCAGCGGTATTCGAATAAAGGCGCCGGCAGCGGTCAGTGCTGCAAACAACGCGCAAAGCAGTAGCTTGCGCAGTGGCAAGTGCCGCGAGGTTTCTTTCTGATTTGCCATCCCTGCACCCCCCGATTGTAACAAAATCGGCACAGTATACCACGGAAATTCCGAAAAAGGTGCTTAAAAACATGTCGGAATTGTAAAAAAATGTCGAAAAATCGATTGACAATCCTTTGCTTTTTCGATAAACTATCCCTTGAAAAGATAGAAAGGAGAATTCATATGGAACTATCATCGACATCTCCCAGTTGCTCTTTGTACGCAGTTACAACCGCAACACTCATCATCTCCTTGTGTGTGGGCATAGCGCTCGGCGTCCTTTTAATCATCGCAAACTGGAAAATATTTCAAAAAGGAGGGCACGCCGGGTGGAAAGCACTGATTCCGCTGTATAACGGTATGGTCCTTTTTAAAATCATCTATGGCAGCATGGGCAAATATTTTCTAACCTGGATTCCCTTTTTCGGAATAGTTTACACCATCATCAGTTTGTTCCGTTTGGCAAAGGTCTACGGTAAGGGAGTCGGGTTTGGCTTCGGCTTGCTCTTTTTGCCCAACATTTTCACATTGATACTCGGTTTTGGCAACAGTACATACATCGGTCCGTTTCAAAAGGAGCTGTAACCCTACGATATTGCAACAGCAGCATCTGCGCGGCTTTTTGTCGTGCAGATGCTGCGTTTTTATGCAAAGTCTTATTTCCCGCTGATCGTAACACCGTCAAACGCTGCCCAGGGCAACGAAGTTGCACCGTCTTCCACAGTTTGTACAGACAACCCGCGCAGATTCTGCAGCAGTGCAGCAAGATTGCCGCTGATCATCGTCTCGCTGACCGCACCGGCAATCTTCCCGTTTTCAATCAGAAAACTGTTTTTCGCAACGCCGGAAAAATCTCCGTTAGCAGACGGTTCTCCGCCGGAGAATCGCCCCACCAAAAGGCCACGCTCTACCGAACCAATCAGCGTCTGCAGCGGAGTGTCACCCGGCGCAACAATCAACGCACCAGAGGAATTCTTCGCCCGCGGCAAACCCGTCTTGTTGGCCGCATACAAAGAGAGCAAAAAGCTGCGTAACACACCTTTTTCAATCACATCGAAATCTTCTGCGAAAAATCCATCGTCCGTCACGCGTTCTCCGCAGACAATCCGCGGATCAAACGGGCGTAGCGAAACCGTTAAACGCGGATCTGCCACCACCGTGCCAAGCCGGTCTTTCCAGATGCTTGTACCGCTAATCAGAGCCGTGTCTTCCGCAAAGTTATCAAGCGCCGCCCAAAGTAGCTCCGCAAAACAGCCCGGTGTCAGCACCAATGTTCCGGTAAATTTACCGCTAACCGGCTTGACATGAATTTGCTGCTCCGCATCTGCAAGCTCCGCAGCAATGGAGCCGAGGGAATAGAAAGGCCGGTCCAGCCGATCTGTCAAAACGCCGGAAGAACAGAAAGAGGAGGTTAGCGTACCCTCATGTGCAGAATACGTCAACTCAACGGCATATACACCGCTGTATCGCTCATACAAAACGCCGTTGGAGTTGGTAAAGACGCTGCGATTTTGCGTGTGACTGACGATCATCTGTTCCACCACAATTTTTGGGTGCCTCGTCTGAATGGTTTGCAACAGTTCCTGCGTCCGTGCAAAAAGTCGCTCCGTGTCACAAACCGGTGCCCCCAACGCAAATTGCTGCGCCGGTTGTGCCGGTGCAATATCAAACGCCGGGTCTGCCTTGCCGCTGTTAGCAACCTCCAGACAGTTCTGCACCGCATCTGCAACGGCTGCATCATCAAAACGATTGATACCAACCGTCCCCCGCTTTCCGTCACATAATGCTGTCAAAGACAGTGCATGGTCATATAAGGTGCGGAACAGGCTGAATTTGCCGTTGTCAACATTGAATTCTTTTGTTTCTCTGACAGCCGCCGAAACCGCGCCCTTGTTTGCACCGCCCTGCTGCAGTGCCGTAAGTGCCTGTGCTGCAATCGATTTAATTTCCTGCATTGCCCTCTCCTCCTCTCACTCACCGCCGACCATGACACGGCAGCGCAAATCCGGGCCTCCCATAGAAACGGGCATGGGTTGCTTTTTGCCACACATACCAGCGCTGACCCAGTGTATCTGCTGCCCAACCATATCCACACTTTTCAGCATATCAAACGCAACGCCGCTGATAGTCGTATCCAGTAATGCATCGCCAAGCTTCCCGTGGTGAATCTCATACCCCTCTGTCACCCCGAACATAAATTCTCCCGTCGTATCCGCCTGTCCGTTGTTGGTGCTGACAAGATAATAGCCGTCTTCCACGGAGGCAATCATGTCTGCAAGCGAATCTTTTCCCGGATGAATCGCTGTGTTGCGCATGCGAATCAAAGGCTCATCGGAAAATGAAAATGCGCGTGCGTTTCCGCAAGGTTCCATTCCAAAATGTTGTGCGCTTTCCCGGCTATTCATATATCCTGTTAAAATGCCGTCCTCAATCAGCTTAACATCTTTTGCAGGCGTACCTTCGTCGTCCAAATACACAGGCAAAGGCGCCTGCTGCCCAAACGCGGTACTTGCAAAATCGCTCAAACTAACCAGCGTAGAGGCTACCTGCTTACCCAATGCCGGCCCCGCTACGGAACCTGCAAGAACCAAATCTGCCTCCACCGTGTGCCCCACCGCCTCATGCGCAAGCATACCGGCAAGCTCTCCGTTTAAAATACAAGTATGCACGCCCGCGCGTGCGCGCACGCCCAGCCGCTTTTTTTGCAGCCGTTCGTACAAAGCATCTATCCGCGTATACAACGCCGACGGGTCTTGAAAGTTTGCGGAAAAATCGCCCCAGCCGCCAAACGCTTCAAATAGCTCCACCGGGGTTCCGTCGTCTCGCTGTGCTGTCAGCATCACATAAACATAGCTGCGCGGGCTGCGGTTGTGCCCACAGCATCCATCGCTTGTACACAACGCCTTTTCCATGCTGTCACTCATGGCAACAATTCGGCGTGCTGCAAGGGTCGGATATTTCCGCATAAGATATGCGTCTATGGCGCGAGCATACTCCACATAATACCGCTGCTCCGGATCCTGCGGCTGTCCTAAATGCGTAATGGTTCCACCGGCAAGCGGTGGCAGCAGCGGCTGACTCGGTGCAAGGTGTGCATCCAGAAAACGTGCATTCTCCTCTGCTGCGTACAAAACCGTCCGGGCCGCTTCTGCACTGAGCTCCGCCATCGACGAAAACCCATACAATCCACGGCGCAGTACTCGCGCCGAAACCCCCGAAACATCCGCGCGCACATTCCCCGTCACCTCGCCGCCAAGCAGTACAACGCGCCGGCTTGTGCTGCGCTGTGCCCGCAGCTCCGTATGCGCCGCAGAATCGAACCGTGCTTCCAACCCGGCAATACAGTCAAGTCCCATTGTTTTCTCCCTTTCCCGCCGGCAGCGTTCTCTGCATCGCCGGCGCTTGCAGATTCATAAAAGTATCCGCGATTTTTCCTTGTCTTATACACATAGAATTGTAGCAAACTTTCATAAAAAAAGCAAGTATTCCCATCTGAAGCGTATCATTTATTCGATCAGTGGTTTCATTCCCGCACCAAGCGGCAAAATTAGGGTATGCAACAGTTACAAAGGCATCGCTTTCGCGATGCCTTTGTGTCTTTCATACTCCTAAAATCCGCCTGCCTTTGGATCAACGAGGGCAATCAATGCCCGCACGCGTAGCATATATCGGAATCGACCGCTGGAAAACAGCATACAAAATGCAATCCAGATCCGTCAGAGTATCCGTCGGCAAAGCGGGAGAGCCATCTGCATAACACCACCCGACAAACCGCTTACCGCTGCAGCTCGCCCTAGGCAACACCCCCAAAACACTGCCGGCAGAATACAGCCGCAAAGACTCTGAACAGGTCCCCTGCGGCGTTGCAAATTGCACCGTTGGCATGTCACTGCGCAAATAATATATATAACTCTGCACGGCCGGGTCTGGATCCAAAAAAGACGTCGGTATGACATATGGGCTGCATTGTAAACAAAAGTGCAAATGCGCGTCTGAAGAGAGGCCTGTGGAACCGACATATCCAATCACTTGCCCTTGCTGCACAAAATCTCCCTGCTGCACCGTCAACCGCAGCAAATGGTAATATGAAGTGTAGCTTTGCTGGCCATGGCGCAATGTCAGAGCATTGCCTTGCGCGTTGTTACAAAAACGCCGTTGCGTTCCATTGATTTGATACACATCAGAAAGCTGGCGCAGAGCGCACCCTGTCAGTTCTGAGCATCCCTGGCCTTGGTTTTGCATGCCGTCGCTGTTGGCACAACCGTCCCAAACCCGCACAACCGTGCCGGATTTTGCCGCCAGAACCGGCTGTCCCTCAACACCGTTTGCAGCGATATCGATTCCGGAATGTACCCCGTAGTTAAAATACTGCGTAATCTGCGTCGTATACGGAAGCGGCCACAGCCACTGCTGCTCAGCAGGCTGAGCAGATATAACTCCCGCCTTTGTTTGAAGCGCTTTGTCACTGCAGGGTTGCTGCGTTAGACTGCTCTGTGTTTGTTGTGCGAGACCTGCCGGTGCTGTCATTAGGGAACTCGATTCGGTAGAAACCTGTGGCTGCGCAGACGCAAGCATTGTACTGCAAAAGCAAAAGCAAACGCCGAGCGCAGCACACAGAACGCCTTTACGCCATAACGGTCTCACCGACATCGCCCCCTTTTTGTAAACTATTTCCTATTATATTATCTTTTTTGTGCTTGTCAATCCCGGCACAAAAAAATTCACATCTGCTCAGGCAGAGCAATATCTTGTGCTGCGCCGATCAATGTACGCACATACGGCACAATCAAATCAAAGCGGCAGACCAGTGAATGCGGTTTCCCGCGCGGATCATCCGGTTCCGCCGGCAACATGGTAATATGCCGCCGCTGCGACAGCTCCGCCATATTCTGATAGTTAGCGGACAACGCATCGTTGGTGGCAATTCCAACCAGCACAGGACGGTCAGCGCGCAATTGTGCCTTTGCCGCCATAGTCACTGCTGTATCTGTTATCCCGCAACACATTTTTGCCAATGTGTTACCGGTGCAAGGGGCAATCACCAGCAAATCGAGCTTTTCGCGCGGACCGAGCGGTTCTGCGTCGCGGATGGTATGGATCACTTCTCTGCCGCACATCTGCTGCAACCGTTCTATCAGCGCAGCGGATGTTCCAAAGCGCGTATCTGTCGCATACACCGTTTCACTGACGATAGGACGCACCATATACCCCGCGCGCAGTAACTCCTCCAGCGCCGCTAAACTACGTGCGTGTGTACAAAAAGAACCACACAGGGCGTATCCAATCATGGTGTATACACCCCCTGTGCTTGCAAAATATGCAAAATACTTTCCTCCATGATACGCCCGGCTGTTACCGGCGCACATTTCCCAGGTAACGACATGGCAAAAATAGTCCGTAAACCGTGTGCCTGTGCATAAGCACGATCGATGCCGCCCGGTTCCGACGCAAGCTCAATCACAGGAACCCCCGGGCGAATCTGCGAGAGCACATCGGCATCCAGCACCGCTGCAGGCACTGTATTAAAAATCAGATCAAATGCGGAAATACTCTGGCAAAGTGCGTCCGTGCGAATACTTTGGCAGCCATCTGCCTCGATCCATGCAAAGTCTTCGTGTCGCCGTGCACTGACGGTAACCTTTGCCCCGACTGCATGCAGCAGTCTTGCCAACGTCTTGCCGACGCGCCCGTACCCAATAACCAAGCAACGTGCACCATGAATGGTATACGGCACTTCACTCATGGCAATGGCAAGTGCTCCCTCCGCTGTCGGAATCGCATTGGAAACCTTCAATTCTTCCCGATCGTAGTAATCAAGCAGCGATATGCCCGCAGCCGCAGCCTCCCGCCGTGCCGCAGCAGACACTCTGCCGCCAAGTAGCAGCTGCGCAGGCGTCATCAGTGCCAAAATCTCTCGCAGCAAAATGGTTTTTTTCGTCAGCGGACACCGAACTCTTTCCTCATCTGCCATGGCAGGCAGTGGCAAAATCACTGCAGCCGCGCCACAAATCGCGGAGGAAAGTGCCGCGCAACGCGTCACATCTCCGCAGTCCCCCTCGCAGGTGTCAATGCCGAACATTGCCGTTTCAAACCCGTGTGCAGCAAGTTCTCTTGCCGCCGTCAACACCCGTAAATCTCCACCAACCACGCCGAGCTTTACCTGCTCTGCCGGCGGCGGTGTTATCGAATATTGCTCCATGCTCCTCACATGCGCAAAAAACGCGCTTCCTTTCCTGCGCCGGCATCCTGCCGCACGCAAATGGCTTTACTGCCATTCTATGAAACAAAACGCATTTTGTCACCCGACGGCCCGCATATATCAAAACCAGTCGCTCTCACACAGCTCATCCAGCCGCCGCACGTAGCGGCGTGCCAACGCCGCAATCTGCTCTGCATCCGACGCAGAGGCACTGTCATATACCGCCACCACATCAAAGCCGCCTTCCACAGCGCCTTGCACAGCACACAGTAAATCCTCCACCACCAGACATTCATCCACCCGCAGTGACAGCTTTCCTGCACTAAGCAAATACAAATCCGGGTAACCCTTGGAACGAACTGTTTCCCCTGCTGCCGAAATTGCGCTGAAATACGGCAAAATCCCGTTGTGGCGCAATGCAGCTACGGCGCATTCCGCTGCAGACGCCGTCGCCAATGCCATTTTTACACCCCGCGCCTGCAAATACGCTAAAAATGGCAACACCCCCTCTTTGAGCTGTAACTCTCGCTCATATGCGTGCATACTCATCTGTTTCCATTCGCATATGATATCCTCTTCGTTTTCTTGCGGCAAATAGGTCTGCACCGTATATGCTGCCATCTGTGCAAGCCCCATAGAGGCAGCCTTTGTGCCGTATCCTTTTGGCAGGTCCATGCCGCGCTTGGCAAAAAATGCACGATCGATTCGCTCCCAAACCCCCATAGAGTCCAGCAGCGTGCCGTCCATATCAAAAATCACACCTCGATAGCCCATACATTTACCCGCTCTTTTCGATTTTCTTCGATTGTACCACATTTTTTTCGCAAACGCAACCCGCCTGATCCCCGCAAAAATTCTTGACAAGGCACAGGACATATGATAGAATATTTTAATAATATTGATATAATATGTCATTCTTGAAGAAAGGAAGCCTGCACAGCGGGCTGTGCCAACACCATGAATCAGCTGGAAAAGGCAAGACAGGAAATCGACGGCATCGACGCTGCCATTGCAACACTTTTTGCAAAGCGGATGCACGCCGTTGCAGCCGTTGCGCAATACAAAAAAGAGAAGGCACTGCCGATTTTTGACGCGGCACGGGAAAACGATGTCATCCGGCGCAACGCCGCACGAGTCGAAGACCCTGTGCTGCGTTCCTTTTACGTATTGTTTCTCAAAGAACAGATGAACTGTGCGAAAAAGTATGAGCAACGGCTGCTGCAAGGGCAACGCATTGCTTACAGCGGCATTGCAGGCGGCTTCTCCGAAATAGCGGCACGGCGTACATTTCCGGATGCGCAAAGAATCTCTTTTCCGGATTTTGCCGCAACATACCGGGCCGTACAAAACGGTACGTGCGATGGCGCAATATTGCCCATTGAAAACAGCTATGCGGGCGAAGTCGGTACGGTAACAGATCTGCTCTTTTTCGGAGATCTTTATATTACGGGTATGACCGAGCTCGCTGTTGTACAAAACCTGGTTGCACTGCCACAGAGCAGTCTTAGCGATATTCACCGTGTTATCAGCCATCCACAGGCGCTGGCACAGTGCGAAGCATTTATCCGCGAAAAAGGATTTGAGCAGTCCACCGCTGAAAACACGGCGCTGGCGGCACGCTTGGTGCAAAAAGCAGCAGACAAACACCTTGCTGCCATTGCAAGTGAAGAAACGGCGCAGCTATACGGGCTGCAGGTACTCGTGCCGCATATCAACCAGAGCGAAGAAAATACAACCAAGTTTGTCATCCTCTCCCGCTCCGCAGCTGAGTTTGCACCGGACACCACCGGGCTTCGCTCCATGCTGCTGCTCACGGTAAACCACGAGGCCGGATCCCTGGCTCGTGCTGTCGATGTTATAGGGCATTTTGGCTACAATATGATTCTGCTGCGTTCCCGCCCGGCCAAAAGCGTACGCTGGCATTATTATTTTGAGATTGAGCTGGAGGGAAATTTACAAACCGATAAGGGTGCACAAATGCTGCAGGCATTGCGGCCCTTCTGCGAAACGTTGCGCCTTGGCGGTGTATATGAATGTCACACATGTGAAGAACAACAGGAGGCTGCAGAACATGGAACGCATTCCGGTAGCATTGGGCAATCGCAGCTATAACATTTTGCTTGCGCGCAATGCGTTGCAACAAGCAGGGCAGCATCTTAAGCTGAATCGGCGCGTGCTGATTTTGACAGATACAGGTGTGCCGGAAAGCTATGCAAAAACACTTGCGGCACAATGCTCGATTCCCCATATTTTCAAAATTCCACAAGGTGAAAAAAGCAAAAGCCTCTGCACTTACGGCAACATTCTTTCCTATATGCTCGAGCACGATTTCTCCCGCGGAGACTGTGTTGCTGCCGTCGGCGGCGGCATATGTGGCGACTTGGGTGGATTTGTTGCCGCAAGCTATATGCGCGGAATTGATTTTTATAATATTCCCACCACCGTTCTCGCCGCAGTGGATTCCTCCGTTGGCGGGAAAACCGGCGTCAATTTGGACGGCGTTAAAAACATTGTCGGTGCATTTTGGCAGCCGCACTGTGTGCTGATAGACGCCGACACATTGGACACGCTGCCGGCGCGACAGCGCGCGAACGGGCTGGCGGAAGCCCTGAAGATGGCCGTTGTGTTTGATCCGGCGCTGTTTGCCATGTTTGAAGCAGGCATCACGCGGGACAACATTGAAACAGTTATAAAACGCTGTGTCACACTCAAAAAAAATATTGTGGAGCAGGATGAGCGAGAAAGCGGCGCACGTCGGTTACTCAATTTCGGCCACACCGTCGGCCATGGCATCGAAGCATGTTCTTTAGACGGTACACTTCTGCACGGTGAATGCATCGGTATTGGTATGCTGCCCATGTGCAGTACTGCTCTGCGGCCGCGTGTAGCACAGGTGCTGCAAAAATTGGGACTGCCAACGCATACAAGCGCAGATCCTACACAGATATATGCCGCGCTACGGCACGATAAAAAGGCAAGCGGCGATACGGTTTGTGTGGTACTGGCAGATGCTCTCGGCAAAGGATATCTGCAGCAGATGTCTTTGCAAACTCTGGAGCAAAAATGCAAGGAGGTTTGCGACATATGAAAAACACACTGGGCCATAGCCTCACGCTGACGTTGTACGGCGAAAGCCATGGCACCGCCATTGGCGCGGTTTTAGATGGGCTCGCACCGGGTATTGCAATCCATCCCGACGAGATAGCACGGCAAATGGAGCGCAGACACGGGCTTGCCGCGCTCTCTACACCGCGGCGCGAAGCAGATTTCGTTTGCATAGAAAGTGGCGTATGGCAAGGAAAGACAACCGGAACTCCGCTGTGTCTTTCCATCCGCAATGAGAATACACGCAGCTCCGATTACACTGCGCTGCAGGACCTGCCTCGACCATCTCATGCCGATTTGACAGCACAACAAAAGTATCATGGTTTTTCTGATCCACGCGGCGGCGGGCATTTCAGCGGACGGCTGACGGCACCGCTAACAGCTGCCGGAGCAATTGTTTATGGTGCGCTACGCAGCAAAGGCATTCGTATTTTGACACACGTACAGCAATGTGCCGGCATCTGTGACCGCCCTTTTTCCGATCTTGCCGAAGATGCACAACTACTCGCAGACGCGCCCTTTGCCGTTTTGGATGAAAAGGCCCGGCAGGATATGATTTGCCAGATTGAGGATGCAAAACATGCCAAAGACAGCGTAGGCGGTATCCTGGAAACCATCGTTACCGGCGTGCCGGCCGGTGTGGGAGAACCGTGGTTTGACACCGTAGAGGGAGCTCTTGCAAACGCACTGTTCTCCGTACCTGCCGTCAAAGGTGTCAGCTTCGGTGCAGGTTTTGCATTTGCATCCATGCGCGGTTCCGCCGCGAACGACCCGATTATTTTGCAAGACGGGAAAATCCGCACGCAAACCAATCACAACGGAGGTGTCTGCGGCGGTATTACAAACGGCATGCCGATTTTGTTTCAAACGGTGATCAAGCCGACGCCTTCGATCTTTCAGCCGCAGCAAACCGTAAATCTGCAAACCATGCAGCCGCAAACGCTGTGCATTTCCGGGCGGCATGACCCAGCGATTGTGGCACGTGCCGCAGCTCCTATCGACGCAGTCACGGCGCTGGTTCTTGCGGATCTTTTAACGCTTCGCTTCGGTACAGACTATCTGGCAGGAGGCGATGCTTGATGGAATTCGGTTTGATCGGTATGCCGCTTGCGCACAGCTTTTCCGCGGAAATACACCAAGCGTTGGGCGGCTATGCGTATGAACTGCACCCCCTGCAAGACACAGAACTCGGCCCGTTTTTGGAGCAACGCACCTTTCGTGCCGTGAATGTCACAATTCCTTATAAAACTGCCGTATTGCCCTATCTGGATGTCATCGATCCCGCCGCACGTGCCATCGGTGCCGTAAACACCATCGTTAACCGCAACGGAACACTATATGGCTACAACACCGACTATACCGGTCTTGCTCATTTATTACAGCGTTTGGATGCGGTACCGCGCGGTGCCAAATGCCTCATCTTCGGAACAGGTGGCACCTCGCGCACTGCACAAGCGGTTTTACGGGATGCCGGCGCCAAAACCATTTTACGCGTCAGCCGCCGTGCATCAGGCGACGCAATCGACTATGCGGCACTGCATGCGCACACAGATGCCTCTGTTTTGCTGAATACAACTCCGGTAGGGATGTTTCCATCTGCAGATGCAAGCCCTGTACAGCTAAATCGTACCACTTTTCCCGCGCTGCACGCCGCAGTGGATGTCGTATACAATCCCTTGCGCACCCGCTTTGTGCAGAGCGCAGCAGCTATGGGGGCTCGCGCATCGGGTGGCTTATATATGTTGGTTTGGCAGGCTGCTGCCGCTTCCGAGCTGTTTACGGGGCAAAAAACAGATCCAACCCTCGTTGACCGCATTTATGCTCAGCAGCTGGCTGCCAGGCAAAACATTGTACTGATTGGCATGCCGGGTTGCGGTAAAACAACTTTGGGCAAACAGTTGGCTGCGAACTTGGGACGTACCTTTTTTGACACAGATGCCCTGCTTGCGCAAAAATATGGGATCACCGCCGCAGAAATGATCCGTACCCGGGGAGAGACGGCATTACGTGACGCGGAAAGCACACTGCTGCGTGATACCCTGCGGCAGGGTCACCATGCCGTTATCGCAACAGGCGGCGGTATGGTATTGCGTCCGGAAAACGTCGCATTGCTGCGTGAAAACGGCAAGCTGTTCTTTTTGGACAGGCCACTGCAAGCACTGCTACCGACGGCAGACCGTCCGCTTTCCGCCAATCAAGCAGACCTTTCTGCGCTATATGCGCAACGTCTTCCCATCTATCGGCGCAGTGCCGACCGTGTGGTATCCCTATGCGGAACAGCACAGGAGAACGCCGCTTTGCTACGGGAGGCCGTCTTAGAGGAAGGAGATTTGATATTGTGAAGTTTTTGATTTTAAACGGACCGAACCTGAATATGCTGGGGATTCGTGAGCCACAGCACTACGGCACACAGAGTTATCAGGACCTGATTGCTCTGGTAGAACGACATGCTGCACAGCGAAACGTACAGCTTGTCTGCCGGCAATCCAACCATGAGGGCGTATTGGTAGATGAAATTCAGCAGGCGCTCGGCGTTTTTGATGGGATTGTGCTGAATCCCGGTGCCTATACACATACCTCCGTTGCACTTTTGGATGCATTGCGTGCCGTCCGCATTCCAACCGTGGAGGTACACATCTCCGATGTCAACACACGCGAGCCATTCCGCTCCGTCAGCTATGTCCGTGCAGCATGCCTTACCTGCATCTGCGGGCACGGCCTGGCAGGTTATACGGAAGCTATTGATTTGCTTTTGCAACACTTGACCGGTTCTGCGGTGGGGGCATCATGCGAGTAAACATCTATCCGGGTAAAGCCGTCGGCACATTGGAAGCACCGCCCTCTAAAAGTGCGCTGCACCGGCTGCTGATTGCCGCAGCGCTGTGCCGTCATCAAACAACACTGTTGCATGGCTTTTATCCGTCTGCAGATGTGTTAGCAACGGTGGATTGCCTTCGTGCACTTGGTGCTGATATTTCCATTCTAAACGGCTGCTGTACCGTGCAAGGTACTGCACCACAGTTCGCCGGCGGCGCTGTTTTGCCCTGCCGGGAAAGCGGCAGCACTCTTCGCTTTTTGTTGCCTGTTTGTATGTGTAGCGATGCAACTTATACCCTGTGTGGGTCTGAAAGACTTTTATCCCGTCCGCTGGATGTATACGAAATGCTGGCGTCGCAGCAAGGGCTTTCTTTGTGCCGCAGCCCGCAGCGCAACGCTGTTACCGTCTCCGGCCGCCTACGTACCGACGGCGTTTGTATTCCGGGCAATATCAGCAGCCAATTTGTTTCCGGGCTGTTGTTCCGGGCTGCTGCTGCTGCGGAGCGCGCAACATTGCAAATCACCGCCCCGTTTGAAAGCCGCTCTTATGTTGCTATGACAGGGCAGGCACTCGGCGCCTTCGGTGTGCACGTGACCTGTACAGACAGTACCGTAACAATAGATGGTTCTCTTTGCTCGCCGGGAACAGTTTGTGCAGAGGGAGACTGGTCGGGTGCTGCATTTTTTGAAGCGCTGAACTCGATGGGCGGCTCGGTATCTTTGCAAGGGCTGCGTGCAGATTCGCTTCAACCGGATCGCTGTTTTTTGCAAATTGTCCAATCGCCCTCTTTGTGTGCCGATCTCTGCGACTGCCCCGACTTAGCCCCGATGCTCTTCGCCCTTGCCGCCTTTCGTGGCGCCGGACATTTCACCGGAACGCGGCGTCTTCGTTTCAAAGAAAGCGATCGAATTGCCGCTATGCAGCAAGAGCTTGCCAAATTCGGCGCAGTCCTTATGGCAGATGCAGATACCGTAACAATCCGCTGTGCTTCGCTGCATTCGCCGACACAAGTGCTGTGTTCTCATAATGATCACCGTATCGTGATGGCTCTTGCAATTTTATGTACCGCTACAGGCGGTGTTATCGAAGGCGCAGAGGCTGTTGCAAAAAGCATGCCAGACTTTTTTGAAAAACTGCGGGCATTGGGGGTAAAAGTTGATGAAACTGATTCATAATAAAACCATTTTGATTGTTGGGCTGGGATTAATCGGCGGCTCATATGCAATCGCGCTGCACCGCAACGGCTTTCGCGTCATCGCTATCACCAAAGAACAGGCAGATATCGACTTTGCTTTGGAAAAAGGCTGGATTGATGCCGGCTCCGTCTCGGTAGATCCAACTTTCGTTGCACAAGCAGATCTGATTGTGTTTGCTCTATATCCGCATGTGCTTTTGGAATGGGTTCGTACCTATCAGCACCTGTTTTCGCCCGGCACCCTTTTGACAGATGTTACCGGCGTAAAAGAAGCCATCGTATACCGTCTGCAAGATATTCTGCGCGAGGATGTTGAATTTATTGCCGCACACCCGATGGCCGGTAAAGAATCCAGAGGCGTGCGCAACAGCGACGATACCATTTTTCGAAATGCCAACTATATCATTGTTCCAACAGAAAAAAATACACCCCATGCAATTGAAACCTGCGAAAGTCTGGGCAGGCTGCTCGGGTTCTCTCGCATCAGTATTCTCTCTGCCGCAGAGCACGACGAAATGATAGGGTTCGTCTCTCAGCTGACACACTGTATTGCAATCTCACTCATGAACTGCAATGACAATCCGCATCTGGCAGATTATACCGGAGATTCCTTTCGAGATTTGACACGAATTGCCAAAATCAATGATGTTTTGTGGTCAGAATTATTTTTGGCCAACCGGGAGCCACTGCTGCACCAAATCCGTGCCTTTGAAGCAGAGCTTGCCACTTTGCGGCAAACCATTGAAACGCAAGAC
This sequence comes from Eubacteriales bacterium, assembly GCA_034086705.1. GTDB lineage: Bacteria > Bacillota > Clostridia > Oscillospirales > CAG-272 > UMGS1225. Next base: position 15,584 of record JAXDZV010000086.1, read on the forward strand.
CGCGCCGCACTGCAAGAAAAAATGCGCACATCCACCAAGCGCCGCAAAGAGTTCGACACACAAGCATAATTTTCCCGCACAGGCGGCACATATCAAAAACGGCATAGCCGAAATACGAGGTAGCATTTATGCAAAATATGGTTTTTATCGAAAAACTCACCATTCCCAAGGAATTAAAGGAACGCTTTCCCATCACGGAGGATATGAAGCGTATTAAGCAGCAGCGCGATGCGGAAATTCGTGATGTTTTCACAGGAAAATCCGGCAAATTTCTTCTCATCATTGGGCCATGCTCTGCGGACAGCGAGGATGCCGTTCTCACCTATATCGGTAAGCTGCGAGAGGTTCAAGAAAAGGTCAAAGACAAAATCATCATCATTCCGCGCATATATACCAACAAGCCGCGTACCACCGGCGGCGGGTACAAAGGTATGCTGCATTACCCCGACCCAAGTAAAGACCCGGATATGCTGCGCGGCATTATCGCGATCCGGCAACTGCATGCAGAGGCCGTGTCGCAAACGGGGCTTACCTGTGCGGATGAAATGCTGTATCCGGAAAATCATCGCTATTTGGATGATCTGCTCTCTTATGTTGCAGTCGGCGCGCGTTCTGTGGAAAATCAGCAGCACCGTCTGACTGCAAGCGGCTTATGCATTCCCGTTGGCATGAAAAATCCCACCGGAGGAGATCTTTCCGTCATGATAAACGCCATCACCGCCGCACAAAACGAACACATGTTCATTTACCGCGGCTGGGAGGTACAAACCAAGGGAAATCCTCTGGCACATGCTATTTTGCGCGGATATACCGATCCATACGGAAAACACTTCCCCAACTACCATTATGAAGATCTGCTGCGTCTGCGTGAGGCCTATGACGTTGCAGGCCTTGCAAACCCCGCTGTCATCGTCGATACCAACCATTCTAATTCCGGCAAACAATATTTGGAACAAGTTCGCATTGCGCATGAAATTCTTTCCTCGTGCCGTTACAATCCTGCGATTCGCAGCCTGGTCAAGGGCTTGATGATAGAAAGCTACCTGGTAGATGGTGCGCAAAAAATCTCCGCCAACCGAACTTTCGGGCAGTCCATCACAGATCCGTGCCTTGGCTGGGAAAAAACAGAACGGCTGATTTTGGACCTGTGCGATCTGCTTTAACTTAAAAAAGACGTACCTACACCGGTACGCCTTTTTTAATACAAATTACGACGGAAAATATCCCAACGCACGAAGCGTCGCATAATCTCCCATTTGCAGCGCCAGCCTTGCACGATTATATTGTGCGTTCTGCTTAGCTTGTTGCTCTGTCTGTGCTGTTTGGGCCTGCATCTGTGTTGTGTCAAATCCCATCCGTTGCAGCGTTTCGGTATCCCCCATCTGCAGGGCAAGCTGCGCGCGGCGATATTGTTGTTGCAGCTCTGCCTGTTGCTGCTGCTGCGCAAGGTTTTGATACCAAGAAAGTGCATCCAGATATTCCTGTCTGTCCTGCTTGCGAAATGTTTGAACGGCATCTGCAATTTTTGCTGCATAGGCCTGTCCTGTTTGTGCACCCGCCTGTACTGCATAAGAGGATGGCAGGCCACCGGTCCGTTTGGATGCCTCGCTAATCGCATCTGAAACCGCCCTGCGCCCCTCCCGTAGCGCTGCTGCCCTGTACTGCGCATAGGCGGAACTCTGTTGCGGATCCCATGCATAATCCTGCGGTCCGAGCACATCCAGGCTATATCCCGTTCCATCCGCTCCGGCCAGATATCCGCCATACTGCTGCCGTATTTGCTGTGCCATCTGATGTGCCAATGTACGCGCCGCGACATCCGTTGCACGGTTATAATCACTTTGATACTGCAAAATAGAAAGTCCCGCCGCCGGATTATTTTGCGCCAATCTATCATCTGCCTGCGAAAGCGTATAGCCAAGCTCTGCTGCACGCCGCTTGACATCCTCATAAGTGTATGCATCTGTCTTACTCTGCTGTGTCATCTTGCGTTCCCCCTTTCTTTCATGTCTGCTGTGGCTGCTGCACAATACCGCCGGTATGTACGCCACTACCGATATGATATACCCGCGTAACCGACAAAATCTCACAGCTCCCCGTGCCGGCAATCTGCAGTGCGCAGCGGTCAGCACGCCGAGGCTGCAATGGAATATAAAAAGATGCGTTTCCCTGATTGGTTGGGCCGGCCGCACAGCCTGCAATTTGTGTCAGCTCTCCACCGTTGTAGCCAATCGAAAGTTGTACCGAGGTCCCGGCAGGAATATTCATGCGTACTTGCAGCGCATGCAGATATCTCGTATTTGCAATGGTACAAATTCCACTATCCCTCTCTACCAAATCATCAAACAGCACATACCATGGAAACGCTCCCTCTACACCACTTCGGTTGTCATCGTCATATAGAAACAGGCGGTTTCCTTTGTCTGTAAAAAGAACTACACCACCATCCTCGGTGTTTCTGGAATATCCTACAAGTTGCACATCATCCTGTGCAGACCAAGTTCCATACAACGTATCATAAACCAAAAGCCGTTTTCCCTCCTGGGTGGTACAGGAAAGATAATAGCGCCGTCCGTCACTCGCTGCTACACCGCCGCGTAGTATCCAATCACCCAGTGGCTGTGAAATCAAGGTTGCCGTTGTCCCGTCATACCGCACCACACCGCGGTTTGAAAGCCAAAACAATGCGTCCCCCGCCTGTGCAACAGAATGCTCGCTGTCCCGTGCGACACCGTAACACTCCATTGTGTTGACAGCATATTCTGAAGGGTCCTCACCCAGTATTTTGGTAATGCTGTGCTCTGTGAAGAAAATCGGATGCTCTTGATATGTATATGCCGCCGTAAAGCGAAAACTACGGCCCAAGTCCAGTTTCCATGCGTCCGAAATAAGCCCCTCATACCGATCGTAATTGAACGGATCTCCCAAGCATGAAGCACTCAGCATACCGTTTTCATTGCAAGACCAAATACGATTCGCACAACTTGTCAGCTTAGCATACGGCACACTGTCATGTACGATAAAGGCTCCCTGCTCCACCAAAGAGGATAGCGCCGCACTGCTCTGACAATCCGTCGTAAGCAAATAGGTGTTGTCTTCGCCGGCCGTCAAAGACCGTACGGTAATGCTTCCGACAGCACTGTCCGGATAATACATGCCGTCCGCATCGGTTTTGCACGTGTAAAAGCAGATGCGGTCCCCTACTCGCAGTTTCAAGCTTTCCGAACGACTGTCAGATTGCTCCACAAAACAAATTTGGTCCCCGCTCTCGCCGCTTTGCAGTTGTGTAAGCACAATGTGTATCTGATAGCACAAAGGAACCGCGCCTTTTTTTGCATCATTTTTGATAGCAAGACAGTCCGGCATAATCACAAGCCAGTCTCGCAGCGCCGCCATCGTGCGCGGCACTTGATTGAAAGATGCCGCATATTTAACCGTTTTTGTCGTTTGCGGTGTCACAATGCCTTTCCATTGCTTGATGCCGTCTCCCTCGACGCAGTAGGTATATTCTCCCATATCGCATACACCTCGTGCACACAGCACAGCAGACTGCATTACCGCATCTGTGCCAACTCGTCTCTTACGTGTACGCAAACGAGGATATGCATCCGTGCACAGATTTTTCATATCGCCCGCACCGTCTTCTGCAACACCGCGGCACCGTTTCAGCCCCGGAAAGCTCAGCATGGTTTTTTGCGCAGGCTGCACTGCAGCGCGCACAAGCGGCAGATAATTACGCGCCATTTTTTCCTCCTTCAGATGATCTGCTTTTCTCCGCAAAAAATGTGCCCGTCGGTAAAACGCCAAAGCGCACCCGTCTTCTCGTCCCTTGGGGCAAGTATCACATCGCACAGCCCTTTGGGGCTGATGTTTTCCGCCGTCAGATGTGCAAACATATATGCCAGTGTTTGCTGCATACGGCGCAACGCCGCATCTATTTGCGCAAGTCGCTGTGCTTGCGTCATTCCCGGTGTCAGGCGCGGCAACACCGCCTCTGTCAATTTGTGATCTGTATTCATCCACCCACCCCCAGCCGCAACGCAAGATAACTCAGCAGCAGCGTAATCAACACGGAAGTTGCCGTCTTTACGGCATCCTCCCAGCGTGCAGACCCTTTTTGCGACAGCTTATCCAGCTTATCGTTTACCCGATCCAGCTTTCCGCTCATGCACTCCACTTTATCCGCAATAGAGAGCAATTGCTGCCCCATGCGTGCGATCTCCTGCCGATCCTCGTTGATTTTTTCTTTTATCGTTTCTACCTGTTGTTGTAATTCCCGCACAGGAATGCACGGGCATGTCCCTTCATTCATTTGTTTCCACCTCCGCCACTGACTGCTGTGCTTTCCGTGCGGCACGCGCAGCATCTGCCGACTGCGCTTCGAGCGTAAAAGAATTGTTTTTCCACCATCCAACCAACGCTGTTATGCAGGTCAGCAACAGTGAAACAAACTGCGTCAAATCTGCCTCATACAGTGGAATCGCTTCTTTTCCCAAAATAGCAAGCACCTGGTTACATAAAGCCAGCAGCAAAGCTGCAAGCCTTGTCCATGTATCTACCGTCACACCGCGTAAATTCCATTGCTTCATTGTTTCTCCTCCTTATTTTCCGTCAAACACACCGGCTCGATCTAAAATAACCAATGTACGCAAGAATTGATAAGACAACGCTAAAGACCCTGTTACATCTCCTTGTAAGAGGCCTAAACCGCAAAGTTTCTGCACCGTTTTCTGCGCCCACTTTGGCAAGCTCCCGTCGGCATAGGACCAACGAACCCCTACCTGCTCACGTAAAGCAGAAATCTCCTTTTTTTGTGCCTGCAGCTCTTTGCACATATCGCTGCAAGCCTTCTGTAAAGTTGCAAAGGCTTGTGTCTGCTGCTGTGTCATCGGCTCCTCTTCTCCTTTCAATATTCTGTTAACCTGTGCAGCAATCTCCGGAAAGCGCGCCGCAAGGTATGTCCCCGGGCAACTGGTCAGCTGAAAATAGCGATGCATCGTCAAATTACCGGTTGCATCCCCTGTAAATTGCAGTGCTGTAATGCCGTTACGCAGACAAATATCTGCACAAAGAAGGATCAGTTTATCATAAGCTGCGTCGCTGATGGGCCAATCTCCACCAAGACTACTGTTCGATACTTCAATGGTAACCGCCTGTGCATCGTTTTCCGGGCTTCCGGAGGTCCATGCCCGATACGCCTCGTCCACATATAAGCCGACTCTGCCATCACTGTCGATCCCGTAATTTGCACTCCCCCGCCGTGCAGGACTCGCAAATAGCGCCCCCATAGCCGCAACGTCGGCTTTTGCCGCTGCATGATGAATGGTAATTTTTCGGATTTTCATCCCGCCGCGTGAGCTGCGGTTGGGCGAGAGGCGCACATATTCTACCAGCGAACTTTGGCTCATAGCGTCTGTGTTCTCGCGGTGTCTGCCGGCGCATAAGTCCGGGCATACCAATTCGTATACTCCGCCATTTGTGTATTGAACAATGCCATGCTGTTCTGATAGCTTGCATATTCACCATTGTAAAAATCTATCATCGCACAAAGATACGTGCGATACAGCTTATCATGCGGAGGTTCTACCAATAGCTTTGCGGTTAAATCCGTTGAGTTTGTATAGGAAATGATTTGCTCTGAAGCACGCAGCATCACATCTGTCTGAACCATTCCCTCTACCTCAGAAAGCCAAAGCATCTTTTGCACTTGCGTAAACGCGTTTGGTTTTAAAGCATCGACAAAAGTAAGCACTTCCGATACCGTCATATCCATTCCTCCCTTTACAAAGCAGGGGACAGCCGCACCGCAGCCGTCCCCGCCTTCACGCTCAAGACAACGTCGTTCCGCTGCTTATGCCGCAAAGACAAGCATAGCGCCAATCGATAAATCCTGCCGTAAAACGCGCGTATCCATCCCAGCGGTTTGCATTGGTGTCGCGGTCAATACTAGAGGTAACTTCCATCTCCACCCGATTTTGAAAGACCGCCGCCATATTATCCTGTAAATAGTTGCTGTCCAGCAATACCCAAGGTGTTCCGCTGACAAATTCGTTCAGATAATTCCAAACAATTACATTCCAGCGTCCGAACTGGAAGTTGAACGCATTGTTTGCAGTTGCCGGATCCTGGTCTGCACCAATGGCGGCAAAAACGCTTTGTTTCAGCGCACCGTTGTTCGGAATCAAAATAGTATCCGGGCAAACGTTGAGCAATTCGCCGTTTTCACCACGGAAATTTTGCATTTTTTCTTCCAGCAGCGAAAGATTGTCCGCAGAAAAACTGCCTGCATATAAGTTAGACTGTACCGTTCCGCAGCACAATGCGGGGTGATCCTTTGCAAACAGATTTTTACCGTCTGCCGTTGTACAATCAAAGCTCTTTCCGTTGATGGTAGCTGCCGCAGCACCACTGATTGCAGTACCGTACAATTGTGCTGCAAAGCGCTCTCTGGCTCTACCATACGCTGCCACAAATGCTGCCGGGCGTCGACGCAATTCAATGCTGTTTCCGTCGTCTATCATTTCGCGTGAAATGGAGAAGGAGCTTTTCCATGTCTCGTTGACCAGCATTTTGTCTCGTCCCTGCTGCATACCGTTCTCCGGGTGTGCACCGTTCTCACCAACCGGCAGCCAATCGTCCATTGCCGTCATAGAAGTATAGCCTTCCGCGAAATGATTGGATTTCTGCACGCTGAAAAGCTCTTTTATCTTTGACTGCGTTTCAAACTGTTCTGCCTTTTTCTCGATCATCAGCCGAATTGGCGCCTGATATTTGCCAAACACAGCATTATTCTGCATACTGTTTTCAGAAAAAATAATTCCTGCCATCTGTCATCTCCCCTTTCTATACAATAGCCTCGTTATCAAGTCGAGCTTGTGCTTGCCGGTGGGGCTACAAACGTAATGCAAACCAGACTGTTTGCAGTTTTGCCGTTGTAGGAAACCACTCTTGCCACACCACCTGTTGAAGTGGAAGTTATGGAAGCGCCGTCGGTATGAATGGTGTAGGCCGTTCCTACCATGATACTGGAAGACGAAACGGCAAGCTTCGTTTGATAAATGACATTTTCGCTAACCGGTATCACCGGAATCAGTTCCCCCGCTGTGCTGACCGTGACATCTGCCATACAAATATAATCCGGCTTATTGGAGCCAGTGCATTTACCGAGAACGCCGATACCGCCGGTTGAGCAACGCAGTGCATCTCCAACCTTGTATGTGTTTGCCGAAGCAGCCTGCCACTGCCAAGGCGTCGGCGTTTCACCGTTATAGCTGAATGGTAAAAACATGCTGAATTCCCCTCCTTGTTCTACTGTTTTTTATTTTGCATCGTATACCATTGACGGATTTGTGCCGCTGAAAGTTCCGGAAACATTTCCCGAAAAACAGCCATCTCTGCCGCCGGCACCTCCGTCTGCGGCGCACCATGACTAATCGTTCTGCCCAGATGTGCGGTCCCCGCCGCAGCATTCAATGCTTGCTGCCGCGCTGCTGCTACCGCCTGATTTTGCAGCTGCTCGCCGTATGCAAGACGATACGCCTGATCCAAAGACAAGCCGTTTTGCATAACATATCCGTAAATTTCTGCAAAGCGATCTGTCTTTTGCAAATCCGCAAGGCTGCGGATTGCCGGGTTCAAAGCACGTACCCGTCCAAGCTCTGCTTCAAACTCCGCCTGCATCCGTACCGGATCCGGCTGTGATGGCCGCTGCTCAGGCTGCGGCATGTCCGTTGCTGCATCCTCCTGTACAGATTCGTCTGCAATATCCGCTCGCAGCGACGCAAGCTGTGCTGCATAACGCGCCGCTTCCTCTGCGCGAATTTGCTCTGTCAGGTTCTTCCTTTCCAGCCGTCGCCGCCTGGCAGCGTTCTCATGCCGCTGCTGTGCGCTCTGAGGTACACTTTGCGGCCCCTGCTCTGCTTGGACCGATGCTTGCCCCATTGTAGTTTCCATCGGCACCCCGTCAGGCGCTGCTGCCGTCATGTCAGTCGTTGTGTAGCTTTGCGCCTGTTGCGATACCTGCACATCATGTACTTGCTCTGTCATTTATGCCGCTCCTCTCTTTTTCCCCGTGAGACGGGTCGTGTTTGCAACCCTTTTTGCATGGTTATTTCCCGCTTCGTAAATCTTCACCGCTCCTTTTTATACTGCCGCCCTTTTTCGGCATCGGAATCGGCGCTTTCACGCTTTGACTGCCGCTGTTTTGTATCCGCCCGGCATACCCTTGTTTTTTTGTCATGTCTGCTGCCTCCTTTCCTTGTTTTCTGCATGTTTGCGCTTTCGCTGCGTATCTAAGAGGAGAGCGACGCGCCTTCGCCGCTGAGCGGCGGCTCTCCGCTTATGCACCCTTGCCCGGCCATAGCAGTAGTTTGCACTGCTGTTTCCCTCGCCTGCAAAAAGGCAACCGTTTCTGCTGCTGCCGGATAGTGTAGTGACTCCATTAGGCGCCAATAATGCAACTGTACCTCCGTATCTGCCGGATCGCCGAAGGCACCTCCCAAAAAGCTTTGCCGCGTTTGCTCGATCATCGCCGTTCGGTCTTCTGCAAGCTGCGTTTGCTCATCGCAGGAAAATAGAAAGGCATCGTTCCAATACCAGGTGCCCGCCTCGTCCTGTTCTAAAAAATCCAGCCGATTAAACACGGTAAAACTTTGCTCTCCATTGGCATCCCGACAGGGAACCGGCCGCGGTTCCGTAGTGTAAGCCAGTTTAAATTTGAAGATCAATTCAAACAATTTGGCAAATGCCGCCTCTTTCATCACCCGTTTAGATTGCAAACGCCCCGCACTTTGCCGTGCCTGAATTTCTTTCGCTTTTCCGCTTTGTGCCGAGTTATCCGATTGCCCTTGATAGGAATAGGTAATACCCAGCGTCTGCCGCGCTTCCTCGTATACCTGCCGCAGATATGCCATATCTTGTGCAATTTCGCCCTGTGTTGTATGCACATCGATCATCGCCTTGTCAGCGGGGTTTTCTAAGCGAATCACCTTCATCTCTCCGCTGTCCACCCGGATGGTCGCATCATTCGGCAAAGTCAGATATGATCCGGCTCCCAACAGCTTTTCCAAAATTTTCACGGAGAGCCGATTGGTTGTGTTCTGCTGATCGGCAATCTTATCAATATCACTCTCGCCGAATAATCTGCCATACACCGATGTGTTCTTTTGCAGTACAATGGGAAATACGTCCGGCTTATACCGTGGAATCCACAGTGGTTCTAGCACCGGGGTGTTATACTGCGCATCCGGCGCTGCCGCAACGCTCTGCTCAGGCAGCAGCGGTGGCATGCCAAAGCCGCGCGGCTGCGGAAGATAGATCGCTTCATAATCCTCCTCGCTGTCCGTCCATTGCCGGCACCCGCAAAAAGAACATGTATCCCGTGCAGGGATCGAAAGAGACTGCTGTTCCGCCGGAATATCCTGACACAGCGGATATGTGCCATCCACGCTTTGTTTTCCAAGCGGTGGTTGCGCCGGCCGCTGCGGCGCGCCGCATTTGGCACATCGCCGCAGGCGATGTGCCTGATAATCCGTAAGGTCTTGCAATACCGTGTCCCCGCACCAAGAAAACAGGCCAATACCCCCGCGCCCATTTCGATAATACGCAATATACTGTGTGCGTAAATCTTCCTGGGGTGTTTGTTCTGCAACACCACGCAATGCAGGCTCAGTTTCTTCTTGCTGCGCAAGTTCCACACCGTATTTTCGTTCCAAATATCCCCGTGTTTGCGGAACAGCTGTAATAATCCATTCCATATCCTCAACGCCGGTATAAACACCCGGCTGTGGGTAAATGGTTTTGGGGTGCAAAAGTGAAAGAGACACATCTCCATACTCTGTATGTGTTCCCTGTGCAGGATCCCATTCCACCAACCAGCCGCAGCCTCCCTGAATCGGCACCGTACGCTCCGCCATATCAATCAATTCTTCGGTGCGCAAACGATCCAGCTCCGCGCGTAACATGTCCTCAATGAGCCTTGCCCGTCCCTGATCCTGTTGTCGCTTCGCACGCACCTTCGGCATGGGAATGCTCGTGCTCACCATGCTTTCTATCAGTTCCATGGCAATATTACGCACATGTGTTGTTGTTTTGATTTTGTCGTTCGGAATCACCGGGTCAATTTCTTTTCGTTCCCCACGATATATTTTTTCTCTGCGGTCTGCTGCTTCCCCCCAAAGGCTGTCATGTTCCTCTTTTGCCCGCGCAAGACGCTGTTGCCATAAAACAAGATGTCCTTTGTTATTCTTTTGCCGCATTGCCATCCCCTCTTTTCGTTGTATAGAATTCATGCCGACCAATCAATCCATCCTGGGTTTTCCCCATCGGGCGAGAAGCTGTTCTCTCTGCGTCGGGCTCGCCTGCCGGTAATCCTGCCACTGGTCTGCTCTCCAATGTACCACTCTCTGCGGCTGCACACAGGTATTGCTTTGCTGTGGGCGAATCATATGTGCAATTGCCAATGCCATCACTCGGTCATCATGTGCACCGTTTTCCGCCGCTGGACGCAGATTTTCATCCCGCACAAAGCTGAGCATTTCCGTCAAGGTTTCATGATCCGCTACCAACTCCGGGTGCTCTCGAAAATTTTTCACAAGATTTGCAATCATCACCGGACGCGTCTTTGTGTCTGTTCGGAACCCATACGCACGCTGTACTGCATGCGTATAATCGTCCATACTTTCCCGCACATACTGCTTCGGATAACGAAGCCTCTGTAATTCCCGCACCGGATATGTTGAAAAATTCACCTCAATCCCTATCAATGCGTGGTTATAATACGTTCCGAGGCAGTACAGTTCTCTTGCAAATAAATCTTCGTCCGTTGTCTGCACTAAAACGGCAGCCTGTGCCCCCGTGCGATTATCCAATACCTGTGCGCAAAACCGGTCCGACCCTTCTCCCGCCGTATCCACTCCAATTACGTAAGGCACACCCTCCTGCGGCGGCAGATAAATACAGAGCGGTCCTCCATTTTCCCAAACCGGTGTAATATCTCGCACGTGCAAGCCGTCATAGGTATATGAGAAACTTCCACGGTGCAACGGTTGGATTTGCTTTTCCAGCTGCATCTCAACTGCTTGCCCGTCAAACACACTTTTTCCCGTAACACCCCATTCGCCCAAAGCGTATACCCGATAAAAATAGGAATCCGTTTGCCGAAAGTTTTCAAGTGTCTGAATTGCATCCTGTGAAAGAAAACGGTTGTCACGATATGTTGTACGACTGGTCAATGCACGCGGGTCCTTTTGGTCAAAGAACCGTTTCTTCAACCAATGCTGTGTATGAATGGGATTAAAACTTAGAATAATTTGCTTGTAATACGGGCTTTGATCCCGCAGCCGAATATCCAATTGGTTAAAATCGGCCTCTGTAATTTCCGAAGCTTCTTCTATCCAAATGCCCGTTATTCCGGCAATACTCTTCAGTTTTTCAACATCATCCAACCCGGAAAATACAATCTCCGACCCGTTTTTAAATTGCAGGCATCGCGGTACTTTTTGCACACGCGCAAGCGCCTGCGAATAGTATTGACGCGCCTGGCTGACTAACTGCGAAAAGCAAGATAGCTCAATGCTTTTATCTACCTTGCGGCAAACTAAAAACCGATGGCCTGACTCACTACTGGCACGCTCCAACAGTTTGCGCCCTGCGAAAATGCTCTTGCCAGACCCCCCGCCGCCCATCAAAACCAAATACCTGTGCCGGTCAAACAACAGCGGGGCAAAAACAGTGTTGTTTGTCTTTAAAAACGCTTCCCACCAAAGTGCCACGGCTTGCTGCTGTAGTGAAAGCTTTTTCACGTTTTGTCCTTCTCTCACGGCATTTCAGCCATCCGGTCATCTGTGCTATGGCCCTCATCCCGCCGTTTACATGCTTTACCGGGTAGGCAGCCGCGTCTTTGTCCCCGCAGCAACGCATACCCACAGATCAAGAAGGGAGACCCAACAAACAGCGCCTGCAGAAAACGGCAGTTACCGCAATCTTTCACCAAAGGATTTTCAGACCAAATACCCAAAAGATCCGGTTCTTTGCGCGCCGCATTCCAAATACTTCTCTCAGCTTGCATGCTCCGCCTCCTGATTTGTCTGCTCTGTACAATCCGCTGAGAAAGCAAGGGCTATCTCCCGCAGCACTCTCTCCCGCTCCGCAAGCGACATCGCATCTACCACCGCCGGTTGCGGCTCTTTTTCGTTTTTCTGTACACTGTTTGTGTTGCGCCATAAACAATATTGCTCCAGCTTTTGCTGCAAACCAGCAAGCGAGCCTTTGTTCCGTGTCATCAGCTCTTGCGCCAACCAAGCGCAAATTCTGTCATACGCATACTCCGCTGTCTTTCGGAATCGCTCCCGCTGTGTCGGCGAAAGTGCCGGTTGCAGCGGAGCTCCCGCACGGTACTGCTCAAATTCTTCTGCGGTAATTCCAAGTTCCAAAAACAATCCCTCCAAACAAGGCGGTGTAATATACACCACGCGCCGAATCGGTTCACCGTCCAAATCGTTTACCCCTGTATCCTCATAGGTCGAAATTGAGCGAAAATAATGCTCCACCGCTTTTGCAAAGCCGGCGGCAGAATATCTCTTTTTCTCTGCCACACTCTTTCCCCCTTCACCGCAAAACCGCCTCACCATATAACCTTCCTGTCTTCTATGATACCAAGGCTTGGCCGACAACGATTGACAACTTTCGCTTGCACTTTGCTTTATCTTTGCCGCCTCACCATATAGCCTTCCTGTCTTCTATGATACCAAGGCTTGGCCGACAACGATTGACAATTTTTCGTTTTCACTGCATTCCCTGACCCGTTGTTTGTACAATACAATTAAGCCCACGCGCTTTCGCAAAAGCTGTTCGCGCATGCTGCAGCCACCGATATACCGTCCTCTCATCTGTGTACCCTGCGTGCGTTGCGTAATAGCGCACTGCAGCGTATTGCTGTTGGCGGTTCAGTACGCCCTGCAAGTACACACAGCGTACCGCTTCCCGCTGCGGTGGTGTAAGCGACTGCATGGCACAAGTGCAAGCATCCATGTCTTCCAAAAAGCCCTTCTCTGCCCCATTGCGGGGGCTGCCCCGGCGTATCCATGCGCCGTATTGCATAAATGCATGCGTTGCATATTCCGCCACATGATCCCGCCGCATCAGGCATTCCCTCCAGTCGCTGCAATGCATTGCACAGCCGCGCCCGTGCTTCCCGCATTCCCGCTCTCCGCCTCTGTAGCCCTATTTGCATACCGGCGCACACAAACATAGGATCCGCTCCCATCGCCATCTTTTTCCTGCAAGGTTTTGCTCTGCAGCCTAAGGTATTGAAACTGTTCTCTGCGCAGTTGTTCATTTTCCACCGTTAATTCCATACACAGCCGCTCCAGCTGTCTGCGTGCCATCCCTTGCAGAATGTTATTCCATTCCCCCCGTAATTTTTGATCCATATGCGTTCCCCTCCCTTTTTGCATTTTTATTTCGTTTTTCATGAATTTTTTTGCCATATGTCTGGATTTTTTCCTGTCACGCACATGCACGCTCCTTTGTTTATTTTTTTCAAAAAAATTTTGTTTTTTCTGTCTGAAATCATTTATTTTTTTGATTTTATTTTTTGATATTAGCAGTATTTCGCTGGTTTTGGCGGAAGATGCCGAATACCGTCGATTCTTGTAAGGAAATTATGTTGGAAAATGTCGATCACCTCTTTGTGATTGTAAATCACAATTTTAAGTAAAAAAAATCATTCGGAATTTTTCGTCGTTCAGCTCCAGCAACTCTATCAACTTTTCAATCTCGCTTGCTTTGAATTCTGTAATATTTGCGACTTTTTTGTGCAAAGAGCGACAGGAAATTCCGAGCGCTTCCGCGCATTCTCCCTTCGTTTTTCCTACACGTGCCAGAGCAGCCTCCATGCATACCGTATTTGTCATTTCTATCCCCTCCTCTTTGTGTGATTTTTAATCACATCTAAATATTACCATATAATACTGAAAATGTCAATCCCATTTTCCATTTTTTTGAAATTATATTGACGAAGCTATCATTTTATAGTATAATATCGGTGATGAAGATAAATACAGCAAGGATTCGGTGTTATGGGTTATGGAAATTAACAAATTAATTCGCGAGCGGCGTCTGCAGCTCCGTCTGACACAAGCAGAACTTGCAGCGCGAGCGGGATATAAAACCCCGTCCACCATTGCAAGAATTGAATCCGGGGAAAACGATATCCCGCAGTCAAAGATTCTTTCTCTTGCCGTTGCGCTGGAATGTACCCCTTCATATCTGTTCGGCTTTACCAACGATCCGGAAGAAAGCGCTCCACCGCAGTTAACTACGCATGAGAGTGCTTTGTTACATGCTTACCGCAACCAGCCGGAAATGCAACAGGCCGTTGACAGACTTTTAGGCCTTCCTGCAGCAGATGAAGACGCGTGCGCTTTTCTCTTTCCTTCCATCCCGTCTCCACTTCCCGATGAGGAAGCTGCTTCTATCCGGAATAACAAACCGCTGTCTGCTCTATCGCATTCACAAGAGAAAAAATAAGTGCATCTCGCTCCGTTCGTCTTTGTGTCTCCTTTGGGTGCATGTGTTTTCTCCTTTTCCTATGTTCCCTACTATATCTGTTCTGCACAGTTTTGCAAAGAATCTATAGCAGGCAATTTGGGACCTTATACGGCTTCGCCGCATGACTCCCATGCAAAAATAAGTACTTGATTTTCCCGCAAATCTCCAATGGAAAATTGCTACCTGAGTGGTAGGTGTTGTAAAACAGTATATTTTGGCTATCAGATGCCCGAGCATAAACTGTTCGGGCACTTCTTCTGCCCCTTATTTCTGTGGACACATTCTTGTGCTACACTGTATGCAGCAGCGGCATACACCAAACACACCAAGACACAATACCATCTGTTTCTATCGGAAATACCGTTTGTTCTATGAAGCCTCCGTTTTCCGTCAGCAAAAGCAAAGAGCAAATATATATTGTTAAGGAATATTCTGCGATGAAGATACAGAAAGTATGGAAAACAGACGGATATATAATTCGCCGGCGCAAAAAATAATAGGCAAAAGGCGTGACAAAAGCGGTCACGCCTTTTCTTTTAGAAAGATAACCGCGTTAGCGGCGTAAGGGATACATTCATTGATTGAACCGCAGTGAGGTAAAATGACCCGAACATTTGAAAGTGTCCGGGGCATTTTACCTCGCAGAGCAAACATGCGGGGTTGCTCTGTATAGAAGCGCGCTCTAATCTGTTTGACAAATCGGAATGTATTGCGGTCAATCGTTGGATACTGTTATTTGCTTCCTATATTTTTCTTCCATTTCTTTCGTATGTGCATGAAGCAGCTCCAGCGCCCGTGTCCGGATGCCGAAGAGATTCGTTTGATCCGTATCTGTAAACTCGAGTTTGAGTCTCGCAGAAGCGATCGCATGACTATCGTTCGTTTTGCTTTCATCCGCTTCCGATAAAAACTTTTGCAGCAAACCCAAATTGCTGGTGTAATGTAGTTCCACAAGTTTTGCCCGGTATTCCAGCTCCGTAGGGGTGATTCCCGGAAATTGTTTCATATCTACGATATGCTGTGCTTCGTGCTTCAGAAGAGAAACGCGAAACCGCTCACTTTCGAAATCATACGCCTGCTCAATACAGTTGATTGTGCCATCGGGCGAAGCCCATCCAACCGTACCGTGCATGCCGAAGGTCAGATAATCCATCCAGCCTCGAAATACGAAGCCTTTGAGAATGTTGACTGTATATTCCGTCGTTCCGCTCGGCAGCTCGACACAGTAGACAGTCGGAACGGTATCTCTCCAGATATATGGGCCATAATACCCTTGAGTTTTCCCGAAAAGCGCATGATAGCCATTTGCTTCAAACACCAGTTGAAGCTTCTCAGTCAGCAGTTCTTCCTCTGCATCCGGCACATCCAAAAGCATTTTCAGTTCTGCCAGCAGCTTGTCTGCGGCCTCCGCCTCTGACAAAATAGCCCGATAATATACCTGATACAACAGCAGTATTTGGTCAAGAAAATCCGGCACATCATAGGTGCGGTATTCGCGATTTTCAAAAATAGCGATGTAAGCTGGGAGGATGTCCTGAAATTCCTCGTGTTCACGCATATACGCAATGGCGCCCTTCATGTCTCCATTCAAAAAAAAACTGCCTGATTTGCATAGCCTCTCCTCTAAAAAAACGATTTGCTGGTTTGTTTGGTTACATATTATCACATGGCAGAGAAGAATACAAGAACAGTCACAGCAGTGGAAACTACTGTGACTGTTACCTGTCTTATGAACACCGAATTTTGTATGGATGCTTTTTACTTTATAGATATCCACCCAGGAGTGGCAGTTTTTTCATGGCATACCTGTCGCATCTTCCTGTTCCGGGTTTCAAGTGTTGCTGATGCTTTTTTCTATCAGCGCTGCCGTTTACGCAACACAACTGCCGTACCTGCACCGGCAAGCAATGCTGCGGCTGCGATCAAAATCGGGTCAGCCGTTTGCGGAGCGCTGGGTTTTGAGCCACCGCTCGTTGTTGTGGAATCTTCTCCCGTCTGATCCGTGGTGCCGGTTGTATCCGCCGGATCCGGATCCGGATCGGGCTGCGCGTCGGAAACATTCTTGCCCAGTTTCAGATTATCCAGCTCCGCCATATCCAGATATGCCTTGCGCGGATTATTAGACGTTGTCTTGATTTCGTCGTAGAAGAAATAGTCACACATAAAATACTCGGTAGCTTGATCATAGTCCACGGCGTTACCGTCTTTATCTTTGTGTGCCCAATATTCGCCGCGATGCTTTTCGCTGTACACGTCTTTCGCCTGAATCTGGAAGCCCCACAGCTGGCCGGCCTCCGGTGCTATCCCTGCCTTAGAGAAAGCAGTCGTATCGATTACCCATTCCACATCATAACCGTAGCTCGTCATCTTTACCTTAGACTCAAAATACGGCCGGCAGTTGTCGTTACCAAGCATCTGGACACCCCAAAATGTACCGGAAGCAAACCCGGAAACGTCTGTGCGATAATGGAAGGCTTCCGCTCGGCGCAAATCTTCCTTGCCGTACTGCCCGGCATTGTTGGTCGGATCCAGCCAAATCTCAATACAATCGGTATGGCAAACCCCATCCATCCAAGACTGCTTTTCTGCGGTCGGAGCAATGATGACATCATCGTGCATCTCTGTATAAACGTGCAGCTTTTGAAAATTATCCGTAAACAAAAACCAAAAGTCTGCCCAAATTGTCCCTGTTTTGTCTTCTCCGTTCCCTTCCCACAGCGTTGCGGAAAGCTTCTTACCGTGCGCCGCATATGCCGCGTCCTTCACACCATCCAGCGTGATGGTACCGGTATAATTGTTTACCGTGCCGATGGTTGCATTCCCCTGCTGTGCGCTGACGCCGAGCACCAAAACGGTCAACATTGAAATAGCAATCAAAAACACCGCAATCGTTCTTTTCATCTGGTGTACCCCCTATGTTTCTTAAGAAATATTTCCTTTTCTCCATACTATCATATCCGACAATACCTGTCAAGATTTTTTTCAAAAAAGCCGGCATCCTTTTATTGGTTTTTGCCAAGTTGCAGAACGCGCCGTGTAGAAACGATAGTACCCACAGGCTCTTTGGCTTTTCAGCGCCGCCGTTTACGCAGCACAACTGCCGTGCCTGCACCGGCAAACAATGCTGCGGCCGCAATCAAAATCGGGTCAGCAGTTTGCGGAGCACTGGGTTT
>JAXDZV010000044.1:0-16315 GCA_034086705.1 Eubacteriales bacterium
GCTCCGATAAATCGCAGCAACGGTTCTTGTTCTCCAACGTGCACAGCGCTTGCTTTGTCTGTTTTGCAAATGACATAGCACACCTCAGCATCCGATCCTGCATAACTCGCATTCGAGCTGCTTTCCATATTTTTCCGCAACCGTGCATTGTATTCGCTCAATCAAAGCCGTCACGTCTGCCGCCGTAGCTCCGCCTCGATTGATAATAAAACCGGCATGCTTTTCACTGACCTGCGCACCACCGATCTGCAGCCCCTTCAAACCGGCCCGATCGATCAGCTGCGCGCTTGCAAACCCGTCCCCGCGTTTAAAAATACTACCGGCGCTGGGATATGCCAACGGCTGCGTTTGCTGGCGTGCATATAGGTTTTTCTGCATTTGTGTCAAAATTTCGGTGCTGTCTGCGAGCTGTAGCGCAAACTGTGCCTGCAAAATAATATAACGTCCTGTTTGAAACACGCTCTTTCGATATCCGAATTCGCACGCTTCTGCCGACAGCGTCCGTACGCAAGCATTTTGAATGTCCCAGACTATAACACTCTGCGTAATATCCGACATCTGCCCGCCGTATGCACCCGCATTCATGGTCAGTGCCCCACCGACCGTGCCCGGAATACCGCAGGCAAACGCAAGCCCCTGCAACGACGCACGCTGCGCATGCCTTGCCAGTACCGGCAGCATCACTCCCGCCTGTGCAATCAATATCTGTCCTTTTTGCCGCACACTGCGCAGCATCTTAGTACAAAGAACGGCACCTGTAAAGCCGTTGTCTGAAAAAAGCACATTGCTCCCGTTTCCGAGCAACAAAAACGGGACCCCGAAAGAACAGCACTGCGACACACACAACTCCAACGCACGCAAAGATCGCGGCTGAATAAATACCTCCGCATTTCCCCCAATACGAAATGTACAATGCTCAGCCAGCGGCTCCTGCCGGCGAAGCTCCATATCCCGCCTTGTCTGCAGGGCACAACACAAGAGCTGCAAGGTGTCCAAGTCGTTCATGTAAAACACTCCCTCCTACATAATTGTAAGGCCGCTTATGTTTCACTATATTTTTATTGTACCACATTTCTGCGTTGTTGCAAAGAATAAATTGTATCTTTTTTCCGCATCAAATCACTAAGCTTTTGCTGTGCCACTTTTTCTTGCATTCCGATTAAAGCTGTGATAAAATGGAGAAAATCATATAAACGGCGGGAAGACACATGGAAGAAAGTACAAATAAAAGTTCTCACGCATATGTGCAAACCGTGCTGCACTTTCTGCAACAGCGATATCCGACGGCGGAATGTGCCCTGCATTGGGGAGGAAAAGATCCTTGGCGGCTGCTGGTCATGGGCCGTCTGTCTGCACAGTGCACAGACGAACGGGTCAACGCTGTTTGCCGGAAATTGTTTGCCGTGTATCCGGATTGTGCCTCCATGGCGCAAGCGGATTTAAAAACATTGGAGGGGCTTGTTTTCTCCTGCGGCGTTTACCGCGTCAAAGCAGCAAATTTGCGGGACGCTTCACGCATGCTGATTGAATGCTATCACGGCAACGTGCCGGACGATATGCAGCAGCTTTTGACACTGCCCGGCGTCGGCAGAAAAATTGCAAATTTAATTCTCGGCGATGTATATCATCGTCCCGCCATTGTTGCAGATACCCATTGCATCCGCATTTCCAATCGACTGGGTCTTTGCAGCAGTACCAATCCTGTATTGGTAGAACGACAGCTTCGCGAACAAATCCCTCCACAAGAGTCTTCCGATTTTTGCCACAGACTGGTGCTCTTCGGGCGAGACCTTTGCACTGCGCGTGCCCCCAAGTGCGTGCTGTGCCCGCTGCATTGCCCGTGGAGTACGCAACAAATGCTGCCATGAAAACAGAACACCAAACAAATGTATTGACACCCCCCCAGCTGCAACAAATCGCACAAATTGTAACGCCCTTGCTGTATTGGTATCAGGCCAATGCACGCGATCTGCCATGGCGACGTGAACCGACACCCTATCATGTGTGGGTCAGTGAGGTCATGCTGCAGCAAACGCGCGTAGAAGCTGTCAAGCCGTACTACGAGCGCTTTCTTGCTGCATTTCCGGATATTGCTGCTTTGGCGGCGGCCCCGCAGGAACAACTCATGAAATTATGGCAGGGGCTGGGATATTACTCTCGTGCACGAAACCTGCAAAAAGGTGCGTGTACCGTGCAAGAAGAATTCGGCGGTGTCTTGCCAAAGCAACCGCAGCTGCTGCTCCGCATTCCGGGCATTGGACCGTATACCGCAGGTGCCATTGCTTCGATTGCCTACGGTCTGCCGGCACCTGCGATAGATGGCAACGTTGTGCGTGTACTGGCAAGACTGCTGGCTGATACGCGCGATACCGATGACCCACAGCTCAAGCCATCTTACCATGCATTACTAAAAGCAATTTACCCGCGCGAAGCCGCTTCTGCGTTCACGCAGGCGCTCATGGAGCTGGGAGCTGTCATTTGCATGCCGAACGGTGCTCCGCATTGCACACTTTGTCCGTTACAGCAAATTTGTCAGGCGAGACAAACCGGCCAACAGCTTCTCTTTCCGAAGAAAAAGCCACGTGCGCCGCGTAAAGCAGAAGATAAAACAGTTTTTCTCTTACGCTGGCAAAACGGCTTTCTGCTACAGCGTCAGCCCGAGCACGGATTGTTAGCGGGACTGTATTTGTTTTTACAAACAGACGGTCATTTCTCACAAGAAAAAGCCCATGCATACCTGCGCAGTCTTGGTCTGCATACCGGTCCGCTATGCCGGCAGGCAGATACAACACACATCTTCACACATCGAGAATGGCATATGCAATGCTTTTCAGCCACCGTTTTACAGCCACCACCTATGCAAACAACGCTGATTTGTGCAGACAGGCAAGCGTTGCAAAGCATATACGCTGTTCCCTCTGCGCATGCCGTTTACCTGCAAACGGCATTGACAGAGCTTATCCCGCAGGAATTACAAATCTAAACGGAGAAAATTTCATGCCGAGCAAACATTCCATTTTTGTTGCACGCAGCTATCTCAGGAATCCCCGTGCTGTCACTTGTCTTTGCCTTCTATGCAGCATTCTGTGCGTTTTGTGTGGCTGCACAGTACAACCCGGGCCCAAAGAGACTGCGACAAAGTCACAGCTATATACGGTAACACAGGCTGCTCTGCCTGCCGCACAGCCGGCTGCGCTGCAAAGCTCCGTGCCGGAACCGCAAACGCAATCACCATCTGTCACTCCCGACCCAAATGAAGAATTGCTGCGCCCGCAAGTGCTGATGTATCATGCAGTAAGCGATACGCCCTGGAGTTCCCTGTCCTCTTTGTTTGTGCGCCCTGCAGAGCTGCGTGAACAAATTGATGCATTGCTTGCGCAGGGATATACCTTTTGCTTTGCAGACGAATATGCAGACAGTGCGCAAAAAAGCGTAATCTTAACGTTCGATGACGGATATGAAGATAATTATACGGAGCTATTGCCGATTTTACTAGAAAAAAAGGTTGTCGCAACCGTCTTTATTATCAGCGACATGGTTGACACAGAACATTATCTGACAACGGAACAGATTTTGCAAATGGATCGCAGCGGAGTCATACGGTTTGGTTGCCATACCGCCTCCCATCCATACCTGACGGAACTTTCAGCGCAGGCGCAGCGCGCAGAGATGCAAAGTTGCAAAACCTATTTAGAAGAGCTGCTCCAAAAACCTTGCCGCAGCATAGCCTACCCTTATGGCGACTACAACGCCTCTGTCTATGCCTGTGCCGCAGATCTCTTCGATTTCGGGTACTCTACCAATGATCCAAGGTTTTTCCCGCGGCATTCTAATTCTCGTTGCGCGATTCCACGGCATTTTGTTTGCCGTGGTATGGGCACAAACAATCTACTTGCAAAGCTCGACTGAGCACGGAACGCACTATGAAGCCATATACAATTCTTTGGGAAAATCAAAGCCTTATCGCCGTTTGTAAAGCCGCAAATGTATCTTCTGTGGCAGATGAAAAAGATAGCGCAGACCTTTGCACACAGCTTTGCGCCTATACTGGCAATACCGTGTATCCGGTTCACCGGCTGGACCGGATGACCGGTGGCGTTATCGTTTATGCAAAAACAACTGCTGCCGCTGCCGCCCTGAGTGCACAGATGAAAGCACATACAACACAAAAGACCTATCTTGCCGTAGTCGAGGGGGTGCCGGTGCTTTCCTGCGCAACGCTGCGCCATTTTCTTTTTTTCGACCGTCACAAGGGAAAAAGCTACCCTGTTCGAATACAACAGACCGGTTCGCCTATGCGCCGCAGCGTCAAGGAAGCAATTTTGGACTATACGCTCTGCGCAAGCATTGCAACGCCGCAGGGAACACGTTCTCTGTTGCGCGTGCTTTTGAAGACCGGACGAACCCATCAAATTCGCTGTCAGCTTGCTGCAGTAGGCTGCCCGTTATGCGGTGACGGCAAATACGGGGCCCATGACAAAGAGTGCCGTTGTGCGCTGTGGGCATTTTCGCTTTCGTTTACGGATCCGGAGAGTGGCACGTGCCTTACACTAACCGCCCCACCACCGGATCAATATCCCTGGAAGCTGTTTTCTGATTCCATACAAAATTTATCGCCGTAAACCCGCAGCCGTATTTGCGGCAGAGGCTCTGCGGCTTTCTTTTTTGAAATGTGCAATCATCGGCGAACACGCTGCGAGGGCATATGGCATTCCCTTTTTCGAAAATGTTGCAAAAGCCGGGGAAATCTTTGCAAGAAGGATTGAAAAAGAAGTGTTTTTGCGATATAATGGAATGAATCGTTGTGTTTGCGCCTTCCTCGGCTACAGTCACAGCACCGAAGAAGAAAAAGAAACGGAGGAAGCAGTTCTTGCTATTGAAGACATTGGAGCTGCAAGGGTTTAAATCCTTTCCGGATAAGACCGTATTGCGCTTTGACCGGGGTGCGACCGTTATTGTCGGTCCCAACGGAAGTGGAAAATCCAATATTTCTGACGCGATGAAATGGGTGCTCGGAGAGCTCTCTTCCAAAAGTCTGCGCGGGAACCGCATGGAGGATGTTATTTTCGGCGGCACAGATACGCGACGGCAAATGGGCTACGCGGAGGTTTGCGTCACTTTTGACAATTCCGAACAGGCAGGCGCGCGCCTGGGATCCGAATTTGACGAAGTCAGCATTACAAGACGCTATTACCGTGCGGGAGAAAGCGAATATTATATCAACAAAAAACCTGTGCGGCTGCGGGATATTCATGAGCTGTTTCTCAATACCGGTATCGGCCGCGAGGGCTACTCTATCATCGGGCAGGGGCGTATTGCGGAAATCATTTCTCAAAAAAGTGAAGATCGCCGCGCTGTATTTGAAGAGGCGGCAGGGATATCAAAATATCGTTTTCAAAAGACAGAAGCGGAAAAAAAGCTGTTGGGCGTTGAGGACAATCTGCAGCGTGTACAGGATATTCTCGCAGAGTTGACAGCGCGTGTCGGGCCACTTGAAAAAGACGCTGAAAAAGCAAAAATTTATCTTTCCTTATATGCAGAAAAGAAGCAACTCGATGTCAGTCTTTGGCTGTTCGATATGGAATTGCTGCGCGTACGCATTGAAACGCTTAAAGCTGATTTTCTCCGTGCAAAGGATGACTACGATCGTGCCGGAGAGGCGTTGACAGACTTGGAAAATCGCAGCGACCGGTTATACCAGTTGGCGCAGGAAAACAAGGCGCAGATGGAACACTTGGCAGAAGAGCTCACAAATATACAAGCACGCCGTCTGGCGGCACAATCAGATATTAAAGTGCAGGAAAATGAAATTGCACACATTGATGAACAACTTGCCGCCAACAAACAGGGACAAGCTCAGCGCGCAGACTTTTTAGAGCAAGCACGCCGCGAACTTGCCGCACTGCACGCCCAGGCGCAAGTTTTGCAGCAGCAGCGCGAGCAGGCGCAGCAAGCGCTTGCGGAAAGCAGCGCGGCAACAGATGCCAAAGACGCCGAAATCGACCGTACCTTTTTGCAACTCTCACACACAGAAGAGCAAATTGCCGCAGCCGCCGCACGGCAAGCGCAAGCGTATGGCGCGCTTGCTGTGTTGGAAGATACAAAAGCAAATCGTACACAGCGCAAAGAAGAACTGCAAAATACCACGGAAAAGCTGGAACAGGATATGGCGCTTTTGCAACAGCGCTGTGAAAAAGCAAAAGAGGCCGTGCAGACATACAAAAACAAAACAGAGCAGTCTAATGCACAGCTTGCCGCACGCCAACAAGAATACAATGCCTGTGATGTGCAGCGCTCTCAACTCGCAGCACAGCAAAATGAGTTGTACCTCTCCCACACGGAAAAGAAAAACCGCGTGGAAGCTCTCACACGCATGGAGGAGCTTTTTGAAGGATATGCACGCAGCGTACGGTTTATCATGCATGCTTATACAGCCGGAAAGTTGCCCGCAGATGCTGTGCTGTACGGTCCCGTTTCCCAGTTGATCACCGTGGAACAACGCTATGCAACCGCGATTGAAACCGCATTTGGTGCCAATATGCAAAATATTGTTGTCCGGGATGAATTTGCTGCCAAAGCCGCCATACGCTATCTCAAGGAACAAAATGGCGGTAGAGCAACTTTTTATCCATTGCAGACTGTCCGAGCAAAGCCCGCGGGAAACTACTCAGCAGCACAAAACATTCCCGGATTTTTGGGAGAAGCAAGTGCGCATGTGCAGTGCGACCCACAGTACCGACAGGTTGTCGATGCAATGATCGGCAGGATATTGGTAGCCGATACCATAGAAAGCGCTGCCAAGGTTGCCAAAGCACTTGGATATTCCGTACGTGTAGTCACGCTGGATGGACAGCAAGTCAATGCAGGCGGATCCTTTACAGGCGGTTCGCTAAGGCAGGACAGCGGGCTTTTGACGCGCACAGCGCAAATTGAATCTCTGCGCAAGCAGGCAGCAGATCTATTACAACAAATTGAACAGGTCCAACAACAGACACAAACACTTGCTGAACAAATGCAAGCTCTGCAGACGCAAATTGACACAGAGCAAATGCAGCTACAGATGCTGCAGACTTTAGAACAAGCAGAGCAAACGCAGTTGCAGGTTCTGCAAGCGCAGATCGAAGCAGATCGAGAGCAGCTTACGGTTCTTTCCGCGCAACGGGCTTCATTGGATGACGAAACCGCTGCATACCACACAGAACATGCGCGTTTGCAAGGCATTGCTGATGCTGCACAGGCGGAACAAGCGCAGGCACAGCAAACCAAACAATCCCTGCTGCAAAAGCGGCAGAGCCTGGCAGAAGAGCTCGCGACGCTACAGCGAACACAAAACCGCCAGCAGGTACACGCCGCGGAACTGCAAAAAGATGCAGATGCCGCAGCGCTGGCCGTCAGCCAGATGGAACAAAGCATTCAGGCATCGGAGGAAAAGTGTCTTGCAGCCGGCGCTGAGCAGCAGACCCTGACCCAAAGGCGGCAAGATTGTCTTGCCGAAATACAGGCTTCGCGCGATGCCATTGAGCAGCAAAACGCAGCGCAGCACGACATAGAAACACAGCGTGCAGAAGCGAAAGCAAAGAGTTTGGAATACGAACAGCGCCAAACGCAGCAGCGCGAGTTAATTCGTGAGAAAACACACGAAAAAGAACTGCTGCTGCGGCAATATACAAAAGCCGAGGCAAATCACACAGCCGCACAAAATGAAAAAGACAAGCGTACCGGTGCCATGTGGGACGAATATGAACTGACTCTTTCTGCAGCACTGTGCTTGGAATATCCACCGCTGACAGAAGAGCAGCGCCCTGCCGCTGCCGCGCGGCTTGGTGAATTGAAAGCAAAAATCAAACAACTGGGAACAGTACATGTAGGCGCCATAGAAGAATACGCGCAGGTAAAGCAGCGATATGATTTTCTCAGTGAACAAGTCAACGATCTGCAGACATCCAAAGCGGATCTGGCAGAGATCATTTGCAGACTGGAAGAAGAAATGCGTACACGCTTTACACATTCCTTTGCACAAGTAAATGCCGCGTTTCGAGACGTATTCAGAGAACTCTTTGGGGGCGGGCACGCGGAGCTGCAGATGACCGAGCCGGAAAATCCACTCGGCAGTGGTATCCAAATTAATGTTGCGCCGCCCGGCAAAATTATCAAAAATTTAATGTTGCTTTCAGGCGGAGAGCAGGCATTTGTTGCCATCGCGCTGTATTTTGCACTTTTGCGTGTAAATCCCGCGCCGTTCTGTATTTTAGACGAGATTGAGGCGGCGTTGGATGAAGTAAATGTAGATAAATTTGCATCATATCTTAAGCGGCATTCAGACCGCACACAGTACATCGTGATCACACACCGGCGCGGCACGATGGAAATGGCAGACCGGCTGTATGGGGTAACCATGCAGGAAAAAGGAATTTCTACCGTTTTGTCCATCGATCTGGATCAGGTCGGCAAATATCTCAAATAAAACCAAGCAAAAAAGCGAAACAGGAAAAGAGGGAACGGCGTGGGATTTTTCGAAAAACTGAGAGCGGGGTTGACTAAGACGCGAGAAGCGTTTGTTGGCGCAGTCAACGATCTTTTTTCCGGCAGAGGAAAAATCGACGACGATTTATATGACGAGCTGGAGGAAATTCTTTACACGGCAGACATCGGTGTTGCAACAACGCAGCAGATCTTGCAGCAATTGCAGCAGCGGGTTCGCCAAGAGCATATCACCGAGCCCGCGCATGCGCGCCAGGCACTGCTTGAAGTGCTACAGGAATTGGTAGGAGAAGGCGAGCCGCTACGGCTGGATACCGTGCCATCGGTAATTCTGGTTGTCGGTGTCAACGGCGTTGGAAAAACCACATCCATTGCAAAAATCACCCATTTGTTGCAACAGCAAGGAAAAACGGTACTTTTGGCAGCAGCCGACACCTTCCGTGCCGCCGCCATTGACCAGCTTGCTATTTGGGCAGAACGTACAGGATGCGAACTGGTCCGGCATGCAGAGGGATCTGACCCGGCTGCTGTTGTACACGATGCAGCTATCGCAGCAAAAAGCCGCCATGCGGATGTATTAATCGTGGATACCGCCGGACGGCTGCACAATCAGAAAAACCTAATGCTGCAGCTTGCAAAAATCGACCGCGTACTCATGCGGGAATTACCGGATGCCTCCCGGGAGACACTCCTGGTGCTGGATGCAACCACAGGGCAAAATGCCGTCATACAGGCAAAAGCATTCAAGCAAGTAGCGCCTTTGACCGGGTTGATTCTAACCAAAATGGACGGAACTGCTAAAGGCGGCATCGTATTTTCGATTCGCCAAGAGCTTTCCTTGCCGGTCAAATTAATCGGTGTCGGCGAGCAAATGCAGGATCTGCAGCCCTTTTCAGCACAGGACTTTGTGCATGCACTCTTTGCGGAATAATCTCAGGCAAAATATAAACTTTTCGGACAATTTGGTAAGCTTATGAAACAATATCATTCTGATGCGCCCAACACCACGTTTGTGCTTGTATCCCACAATGCGCATAAAATACGGGAAATTCGCCTGCTTTTACAGACGATCTGCCCCCAGGCACAGCTTCTTTGTGCGGCAGATGTCGGCCTCGTGGAAGCGGTAGAAGAAACAGGAACAACTTTTGAAGAAAATGCGTTGCTCAAGGCACGCCTTGCTGCACAGGCAGGTTATATCGGAATTGCGGATGACAGCGGTTTATGCGTAGATGCCTTGCACGGTGCACCGGGCGTCTATTCTGCCCGTTTTGCAGGCGAGCCCTGTGATGACCGAAAAAATAACGAAAAACTTTTACATGCGCTGCAGGGAATCACCGCGCCATATCGAACAGCCCGCTTTGTAAGTGTGCTGGCGATGGTATTTGCAGACGCTTCGGCGCCGCTTGTAGCACGCGGAGAATGCAGCGGCGTACTGCTGGACGCTCCGCGCGGAGAAGGTGGGTTCGGATATGATCCGCTGTTCTATTATCC
This sequence comes from Eubacteriales bacterium, assembly GCA_034086705.1. Taxonomy (GTDB): domain Bacteria; phylum Bacillota; class Clostridia; order Oscillospirales; family CAG-272; genus UMGS1225. Next base: position 9,973 of record JAXDZV010000044.1, read on the forward strand.
ACCGCTGCAAAAAACCTTTGCTCAGCTTACGCAAAGTGAAAAAAATCAAATCAGCCACCGTGCCCGCGCGATGGAGCGTTTCGGCACGCTGCTGCGTGAAAAATTTGGAGGAGGCGGCAACGCCGTAATAAAGCAATGACAGGAAAACAGCGAGCGTATTTACGTGGCCTTGCAAATGGGTTGGACACCATTTTTCAAATCGGTAAGGGCGGTATTTCGGAAGAAATGATTCGCCAAATCAGCGCTGCGCTGGAGGCGCGAGAACTCATCAAACTACGCGTGCTGGAAAGCGCCGGTTATACTGCCGCGGAAGCCTCGCGGCTATTGGCACAGCGTACCGGCGCACAGGGCGTTGCAACGGTGGGCTCCCGCTTTGTTCTGTATCGTCCTTCGCAAAAAAAGCCGAAGATAGAACTCCCAAAAGCATGATGGATACCGCCACTCACAAATCACGCATCGGGATCTACGGCGGCACATTTGACCCGTTCCATATGGGGCATCTGCATGCACTGCGTGCATTTGATGCAGCAATACATCCGGATGCAATTTGGCTTGTGCCGACCTATTTGCCGCCCCACAAAACCCACCGCCCAACAGACGATCCAGCACAGCGTCTTGCCATGCTGCGTGCTCTGTGTGCAAGCGATACACTCAGTGGGCTGCCCTGCCGGGTAGAACCCTATGAAATTGAAAAAGCCGGCAAAAGCTATACCTACGATACCCTGCGCCATTTTGCCCGCGCAGACCGTATCCTGTATTTTCTTCTTGGAACGGATATGTTCTGCACGTTGCCACAGTGGCATCGCGGGGCAGAGCTATTCGCGTTGGCACACATGGTTTGCATCCGACGCGGCGGCGCGGAAGAAGAGCAGGAAAAACAGCGCATCGCCGCAGCTGCACAGGAATACCGCACACTCTACGACGCGCAAATTACCATATTATCAGCTGCACCGTTTGCGCTCAGCTCTACACAGATTCGGGAAAAAGCACAACGCGGTGAATCTTTACAAGGTTTGGTTCCGCCGGTGATAGAAAAAATGATACAAAGGAGCGGATATTACCGTGGTTGATGAGGAAACGCTCGCACAAATTCGAAAAAAGCTGCCGGCATACATCGGCACGGGAAAACGATATACGCACACACTCGGCGTTGAGCGGGAAACTGCTGCGTTGGGAACACTGTTTGCTGATGCAGGTCTGTTCGACCGCTTTGACATTCCCCGTCTGCGTGCCGCTGCCTTGCTGCATGATCTGACCAAACAATATACTCCGGAGCAGCAGCTGCAGCTTTGCCAACGTTTTTCTGTACAGACAGATGCACGCCTTTTAGCCAGCCCCAAGCTATTACATGCGCGCACCGGCGCTGTGTTAGCACGCGAATTGTTCGGCAAACAGATTGTCGATGCCCGTGTTTTTCGCGCTATTCGGTACCACACCACAGCACGCGCCCATATGGATCTGTGGGAAAAGCTGCTGTATCTTGCAGACTATATTGAAGACACACGCACTTGGCCGTCCTGTGTTGCACTACGGCAACGCTTTTGGTGCGCGCAAATTGAACAGCTCCCCCCACAGGAACTCACCGCCCATCTGAATGCCACGTTATTGTGCGCGCTGGATGACACAATACAAACACTATTAAACGAGCATATGTCGATCGATCCCGATACAATCGATGCACGCAATGATCTGCTGCTGCACACCGTATTGCATCCAACTGGGAAGGAGGACGGATAATGGAAGAAAATAACCAGCGGCACAACCGGCAATCGGAGGACTCTGTCAACACCGAAGCGTTGTATGCCAAAATGGAGCAAACCCTTGCAGCTGCCCGCGAATGCGCCATCCCGCAAGATACGCATACATCCCCCTGTACTCCGACACAACCGGACAACACCCCGGATTTTGAAATATTGGACGCTGTTTCCGTACACCGTACCGCACTGCAGCCGCAAGTGCACGGCATATCTGCCCCAAAACCACAACCGCACGGATCCCGTGCCGCACATCAAAAACCACAGGCAACCGCCCACGGTAAAAAACACATCAACCGGAAGGAAAGCAAATCCGTCATGGAACAAAAAAATTCAAAGCAACATGTCGCCAACGCCCATAACAACGCCGGCGCATCCGTACACAATAACGAGCAGCAGGGAAAACCATCCTCCCGCAAAACGCCACCGGCAAAACCGGCGCGCAAGAAAAAGCGCTTGTTTTTATTGCTGTGCATCCTAATCTGCACGGTTCTTTTGCTTAGCGGTGCAGCTGCGCTGCTATACCGTCATTTCCATAGTTATACCCCTCCCCTGACCCCACCTTCTGCAACGCCGGATGCAACCCCTCCTGCAGATACAGACGCATCCGGTGAACAAATCGTCATTCCGGAGCGGGAACAACAGGTGTATAACATTCTTGTAACCGGCATTGACAAAGCCTCCCATTCCGCAGACGTCATTATGGTTGTTCGCTTCGATGCTAAGGATGGCACAACAGACGTTGTACAAATCCCCCGTGACACATACTACAATATTGCCGGCTATAAGACGCACAAAATCAACGCACTGTTCGCCTCGTACTATAATGCAGCGCAGAATAACAATGACACCAATCCTTATGCCAGTGCAAACGATGACTTTCGCAACTTTCTGGCACAGAATCTCGGTGTACCGATTGACCGCTACGTCTGCGTTGATACGGAAGGTTTTTGCGAAATTGTGGATGCTTTTGGCGGCGTTACAGTAGATGTTCCAATGGATATGGACTATGACGATCCGCGGCAAGGGCTCTCCATCCATCTCAAAAAAGGAACACAGCATCTTACAGGTGCACAGGCAGAAGGCCTGGTGCGCTTTCGTTCCGGGTTTCTTAATGCCGACATCGGGCGGATTTCCATGCAAAAAATCTTTCTCTCCGCCATGTTTCGTCAGGTGAAAGAAAATATGACACTGAGCGCCCTGGTCAAAACGGCAACCGCCGCCATGAAATATGTTACGACGGATATGTCGGCAGAAGATTTAGTATATTTTGCTGGAAAAGCGATGAATATTTCTATGGATCACATCCGTTTTGCAACTATGCCGGGCGGCGGTGTGCAAAATCCAGAAACAGGTGCGTGGTATTACGTTCTGTACAAAACCGGTGCGGAAGGCATCATCCAAACACATCTGGAAGTATATGACGGTGATTTGCCCGCAAATTTCTTCAATCCGAAGGGCCTGTTCTGCAATAAAGATGCAGATTATGTCATGAATGTATACTACACCCCCTACACGTATACCTTCAGCGATGAAGATACCGCACAGTCTATCGATGATAACTCCATTGAGATCCCGCACAGATAAAACAAGGAGAAATATACACAATGAAGGAAGAAAAAAGCATGCACGCAAATACACTACAGGGTGCTGAACCGCTTGCGTTGGCGCAACGCTGCATCGCTGTTTTGGATGAAAAAAAAGCCGAAGATTTGCGGTTGCTGCATGTAGAAGAGCAGACGGTGCTTGCAGATTATTTTATCATTTGCACAGGTACTTCTTCTACCCAGCTTCGCGCACTGGCAGCAGAACTGGAATATCGCATGCAAATTGCCGGAGAGCCGCCGCTGCGCATGGAAGGCTATGATGAAGCCAACTGGATTATTGTTGACTTCGGCTGCGTCATCGTTCACCTTTTTACCCGTGCAACGCGTGATTTTTACGGCCTTGAAAAATTGTGGAGCGATGCAGACAAAGTTGACCTTTCAGCCCTGCTCAGTGCACGCTGATCCTCTTTGGAAATGAAGACGGAAGGAAGAATAGCAATGAGACACGAATTTTCTAAGATTGAACCGAAATGGCAAAAACGCTGGGCAGAACAAAACGCTTTTGCCGCACAAGACAACAGCGACAAAAAGAAATTTTACGCTTTGGTGGAATTTCCGTACCCCTCCGGCAGCGGTATGCACGTCGGTCATATCAAGGCTTACTCCGGCCTTGAGGTTATTTCCAGAAAGCGCCGTATGCAGGGGTATAATGTACTGTTTCCCATCGGCTTTGACGCATTCGGGTTACCTACAGAAAACACAGCAATCAAAGAAGGGATTCATCCTCGTGCCGTCACAGACCGCAATATTGCAAAGTTCACACAGCAGCTGCAACGGGTTGGTTTCTCTTTTGACTGGAGCCGCGTAATTGATACCACGGATCCAACATACTATAAATGGACGCAGTGGATCTTCCTTGAAATGTACAAGCAGGGCTTGGTTTTCCGCGACACGGCACTGGTGAATTATTGTCCAAGCTGTAAAGTAGTCTTGTCCAATGAAGATTCCCAAGGCGGAAAATGCGATATTTGCCACAGCGATGTTATACAGCGCTCCAAAGACGTATGGTATCTGCGCATCACGCAATATGCCGACAAACTGTTACAGGGGTTGGATGCGGTAGATTATCCGCCAAACATCAAACAGCAGCAAGTCAACTGGATTGGCCGCTCCGAAGGAGCCTTTGTCAATTTCGGTGTGCGCGGCACAGGCGTATCGGATACGTTGCGGATTTACACAACCCGCCCGGACACACTCTTTGGTGTCACATTTATGGTAATCGCCCCCGAGCATCCGCTACTGACAAAACATGCCGATGTCATTCAAAACAACGCGGCACTCAATGCATACCGCGACGCATGCGCAAAAAAGACGGAATTTGAACGCACACAATTAGTCAAGGAAAAAACAGGAGTGAAAATTGAAGGGTTGTGCGCAGTTCACCCACTGACGGGAGAATCTATTCCGATTTATATTGCCGATTATGTCATGATGGGCTACGGAACGGGTGCAATCATGGCAGTTCCTGCGCACGATCAAAGAGATTACGATTTTGCCAAAGCCTTTTCCATTCCAATGATTCCGCTTTATAAAGATTGCGACATTTCCACACAAGCCTATACAGCAGAAGGCGAACTTGTGCATTCGGATTTCTTAAACGGCATCACCGATAAGAAAACGGCAATTTCCCGCATGGTCGCTCAATTGGAACAGCGCGGCGTCGGCCAAGGCGGTGTACAGTACAAAATGAAAGACTGGGCATTTAACCGGCAGCGGTATTGGGGAGAACCAATCCCGATCGTACATTGTCCTAAGTGCGGTATGGTACCCCTACCGGAAGAAGAACTGCCACTGCGCCTGCCGCAGGTAGACAGCTATGCGGTGGGAGAAGGTGGAGAAAGCCCTCTTGCAAAAATTGATTCTTTTGTGAATTGCACCTGCCCGCGCTGCGGCGGTGCAGCCCGCAGAGAAACGGATACCATGCCGCAATGGGCAGGCTCCTCCTGGTATTTTCTACGCTATATCGATCCGCACAATGCCACGGCACTGGCAGATCCGGAAAAACTCAAATACTGGATGCCGGTAGATTGGTATAACGGCGGAATGGAACATGTGACACGGCATATGATCTATTCCCGGTTTTGGCATCATTTTCTATATGATATCGGCGCTGTCAGCACACCCGAGCCCTATGCAAAACGTTCTGCGCAAGGGCTGATACTCGGCCCGGACGGACAAAAAATGAGCAAATCCGCCGGGAATGTTGTTGATCCGAATGACGTTGTCGACGCTTACGGTGCAGACACGCTGCGCACATATGTGTTGTTTATGGGAGATTACGGCAGCGCCGCTCCTTGGAATGACAGTTCCATGCGTGGCTGTAAACGATTTTTAGAGCGGGTATGCGGCCTTTATGATTTAGCAAAGGGAACCGGGGAAACACCAGCGCTTGCGCGTGCATTTCACAAAACTGTCCGCAAAGTTTCTCTGGATATTGAAGAAATGAAATTCAATACGGCTATCGCCGCGCTGATGTCTTTGATCAACTCTATTTATGAGACAGGTACTTTAACCACAGACGAGTTGGGTGTTTTCGTACGTCTGCTATGCCCGATTGCACCGCACCTATGCGAAGAAATTTGGGAAAGCATTGGCGGCGAGGGACTTTGCTCTCTGGCAGCATGGCCGGAATGGGACGAAGATAAAATTCAAGACGAAACGGTGAATTTCGCAATTCAGATAAACGGAAAATTGCGCAGTACCATGGAAATGCCTGCAGGCATTGGCTGCGCCGACGCGATCGCCCGTGTGAAAGCAGACACTCGTATTGCAGCTTTACTGGCCGACAAACAAGTTGTTAAGGAAATCTTTGTGCCTGACAAAATCGTTAATCTGGTTGTAAAATAATACCATTATTTTGTACAAATGTACGTTTGTCAATGATGTGAGACTGAAAAAGCAATAGAGTTATTGTTGAGGAAACGAGTTTGTTGACGGAGGGAGGGCGCAGCCCGACCGGAGTCAACAAACTCGGGTGGTCTC
>JAXDZV010000045.1:0-13211 GCA_034086705.1 Eubacteriales bacterium
CAAAGGTTGGCCTACTTTCGGGCGGTCAGCGGCAGGCGATAACACTGCTGATGGCGGTGCTGCAAAAGCCAAAGCTATTGCTTTTGGATGAGCACACTGCCGCGTTGGATCCGAAAACGGCGGCACGAGTGCTTGCAATCACGGATCGGTTGGTGCAGGAAAACGGCTTGACAACATTGATGATCACCCACAACATGCGCGATGCAATTGCATATGGCACGCGGTTGATCATGCTGCATCAGGGTAAAATTTTGATTGACATTTCGGGCGAAGAGAAAAAAAAGCTGACGGTGGAAGATCTTTTGGAATTATTTGAAAAAGCCAGCGGCAGCGTGTTTGCAAGCGATCGGGCTGTTTTGGCATAAAAAACGGGAAACGACTGCTATGGAAAAAACAACAGCGGCACGTTTGCCAGTATCTGTAAAACAGAGAATCCTCCGTGTGGTTACGACCATACGGAGGATTTGTTTATACTTTTTTAGCTCACGGATAATGGCAGACCCTACATTCTGTTTTCCCCAATCCAATGCCTGCATGACTCTTGCAATATCGTAAATCGTGCTCATTACGAGCATCAAAGGTATATCATTTTGGAAATACAGAATAACAAATGAAAAACATATGCATTGATCCAAACAGATTGGCACTGAAAATCCATACGGGAATCAAGCAAGAAGCAAGTGCCAATTTTCATAAAAATCCGCGTATTACCATCAATATTGATGCGATTTTATATTTTTTTATCTGCATACCTTCTTAGCATTGGTGCGCGAAAACCGGAATTTGTCAGGTTGATTTTTCTATAATAGCATATGAAACTGTATCTACGGGCTGCACAGAGAGCACCAAAACGATTTTGTTCGGTGGGGTTACATCCGGCGTGAACAGCTTTGCCTTCCAAACAGGTATGAATGGGGGCACCGCACACGTTTGTTTTTGTTTCGATAGTGAAAAACCTCTTATAAACGTTGCACTGTGGGCACGGTTGTTTTTTCAGTCGATTGCGCTGTTGCAGAAACTGCAATTCCGCGCTGCAACAAACAAAAAACCTGTACGCCGGAAATAAATCGGTATATCCAATGTACAGGTTTTTGCGTTGCATATAGGGAATTTGCCGTATATCGAACGGCATCATGCGGCAGGAAACGAAAAGCAAGGGGCTACGAACAGCCTGCCATTTTAAGGAGGCTGTTTTGCCGGTAAAAAGATAGGGCTGTCAACTTGGGCGGTGCTACAACAGACGGAAACGGTGCGCGGTCAGTTCTGTAGGGAATAGCGCGCGCCGGCGATGATATCATAGCTTAGCAAACGGTGCCACTGGGCGTAGGTTTGGCTGAGCTGTGTTTGCGGCAAAGCGGAGCGAATTGCAGCGCAATCATAGGCAGACTGCTGAGCATAAGCCTGTAGGAATGCACCGAGTTTGGAACGAGGAGCGCCGATGAGCTCGCCGGCAGTATTTAACAGATGGTAGCAGGAGATTGCATTGTCACTACCGGCGTGCACAAGAGAACTTTCTTCAAACGGGAAATTGGCGTGTATCAAAAACGGTGTACGGTGTAGCGTTAATTGGTCTTGTGCTGTTGGGGGAGATTGAATCAGCCCGCTTTGCACGTAGGCTGCTTTGTTCGCGCCTAACGTAGGCAGATGGTCACCATACCAGATCAAGACGGTCGGGCGATCACGTGCATCGATATAAGCGGCCAAAGCTCCGAGTGCTCTGTCTGCATCTTTCAGCCCCTGCACGTAGTTGCCGAGCGCTTCCATAGCGTCTGCCTGTAACTTTGGATTTTCTGTATAAATGTCAAAATCGGGATTGTCTGTTGTATAGGGAGAAGCAGAGAATTTATACTCATACGATTGATGGTTTTCCATACTGATGCCAAAAACAAAAACCGGCGTTTCCGCTGGGGAGTGGTCAATATAATACTGCAAATACTCCACAAAAGAGAGATCTGATATTTGTTTGCCACGATATTGCGGTGTAATGGAAGAAATGGCGCACAGTGCATCCTGAAAATAAGTTTCCTGGATGCCGATCAGCGGATAGGTTTGCTCGCGGTCATAGAAAGATGCGACATAGGGGTGTATTGCAATTGTGCGATACCCTAAATCGCAGTAGGTTTGCAGCAGAGATGGGGTTTTTTGTGTGATATATTGCCATGGCACAGAGCCGGAAGGCAGGATATCGGTTGTCAGCCCGGTCAGAATTTCAAATTCAGGGCGAACGGTTCCGCCACCGAATGCGCTTTCATACATATATCCGCTGATAGTTCCCGGGGTGGCGCACAGCGCATCATAGTTTTGCAGCGGATTTTCAGAGAAAACGGTGCCGGGAAGGAGGCGTGGGTCCCAGAAGGATTCCGAAAGAACCAGAATGATGTCCGGCGCAAGAAAGTTTTCCGATGCTTCTGTCGCCGTACAGTCTTGCAGCGCCTGTGCAACTGCTTCCGGAGTGTAGTTGTCGGGCGAGGTGATGTGCATGCTTAGTACGTTCAGAAAAAAGCCGCTGATAAATCCGTTCGCACCGTAATTTGACTGTTGCAGTGCCATGTTCTCAAACTGTAAATCAAAGCGTTGCAGCAGCGCAGAACTTGCCTTTGGGGAGCGAATGCAAAGCAGCGGCAGCGTGCAAAGCAGGGCAAACACAGGCAGCCGAATCGGTAACCGGAGCGGCAATGAAAGACGGGACAGCGCAAGGCAGAGCACGATGCCAATGCCGAGTATGCTGCCGAGAATCATCCGCGGCGCTGGAGCAATTTTGATAAAGCTAAGTAATTCGCTCACGTTGCCGGTTTGCACAAAATCCCAAGGATAGAAAAAATCACCTGTGAGAGAAAACTTATAATAATTGACTGCCATCATAGCAAAGCTGAGCAAGAGTAAAACGCCGCCGGCGACCCAACCTTTTTTCAACAGCAACAGCAACAAAGTGAAAAGCAAATACCAGATCAGCAAGGCAAACAGGAGCGCACGGAGGCGGGTATGCAAAAACACGGTTAAAGAGCCATAGCCGGTTGTTTCTGCAAGCGGAAAATGTACCGCTTCTATCAGCAATACACAGTAGCATGGCAGCAAAACGGCGCAAACGAAGCCAACGGTGCGTGCAAAAGCACGGCAAAATGGCCTCTGCCGGCAAAAAAATGGCGTTTTTGGGGCGGAAAAAAGAACTTTGTGCAGCTTACCTGGTTTTCTGTTTTTCCAAATGTAAAAAATACCAAGGCACGCGGCAAAACCAAGCAAACACCCTGCGATGGCAAGCAGTGCCGAGTATAGGGTTCCCAATGCAAAACAGGCTGTAGTGACGCAAGCCACGGCCGTTCCGCTGATACATCCTGCAAGCAGAGTTTGTGCTACGGCGTATGCATGCCGGTGCTGCTGAGCCGTATAATAAAAGGCATAGGCCAAAAGTGATGCGGGCAGCACAGCAGCGGCGGCCGCGCAGAAAGCACGTAAGGTCAACCCGTTGTCTGCAAAAGCTGCGCCAAGACTCGGCCAATAAGCATTTAAAAGATGGCGCGCTGCATAGTACCCCCCTGCAAACAGGAAAGCACAGCACAATCCGGTACAGAGCAACCGCAATCGCAGCGGGTGCTTTTTGTGTGCAAAAAGAGTGTGGAGTCTGTTCATGACAATCTCCTAAGCAAGTATTTTCTGATATTATACAGTTTTTTGGCGAAAAATGCAAGTAGGGCCATCGCGGTGTGGAAAATCCATAGCGGCAATTGACTTTTTTCGAAAAATATAGTACCATACTACAATAACGGTTGAAGATTGCGGCTGGTAGAATTGCTGCGGAAAGGAGCGCCAACCAATGGAAATGAAATCTTGGCAAGACGCGCAGCAGGCTGCTCAGCGTGCAGCACAACTGCGCCGCCTGTTGGAGTATCATGCGCATAAATACTATGTGGAGGACGCCCCTGAAATTTCCGACTACGAATATGACCGCTTGTTTTATGCGTTAAAGGCATTGGAAGCAGACTATCCGGAGCTTGCAGACCCTACTTCTCCGACCAACCGGGTGGGCGGTGCACCGCAGGCGAGATTTGAAAAAGTGACACATGACAGCCGTATGGATAGTTTACAAGATGTTTTTTCTTTTGAACAGGTGCGGCAGACGATGCAGCGCATCAAAGAACAGCTTGGCCACTCAAAAGTTGCATGGTCGGTGGAATGTAAGATCGACGGTCTTTCCTGCGCGCTGCGCTATCGTGACGGTGTCTTTGTGTTGGGCGCCACGCGGGGAGATGGCCTTGTGGGGGAAGATGTAACGCAAAACTTGCGCACGATCCGCGCAATACCGCTGCGCCTACCGGAATCGCCTGCGTATTTGGAGGTGCGTGGCGAAGTCTATATGCCTCGCGAGAGTTTTACTGCATTGAATCAGCAAAGGCAGCTGGCAGAGGAACCGCTGTTTGCCAATCCGCGAAATGCGGCAGCCGGGTCTTTGCGGCAGTTGGATAGCACAGTTACCGCGCAAAGAAACCTTTCTATCTTTCTTTTTAATCTGCAGATCCTGCAGGGAAAGGAACTGCAGGGGCACACACAAAGTCTGGATTGGCTTGCTTCTTTGGGCTTTCCTGTGATTCCGTATCGGCGCTTGGTATACACGGCGGACGAAGTCTTGGACTGCATTGCACAGATCGGTACAATGCGGCAGAGTTTACCATACGATATCGATGGAGTTGTCGTCAAGTTAGACAGCTTTGCAGATCGTGCTGCAATCGGCGAAAATTCGGCAACACCGAAATGGGCGTTTGCTTACAAATTTCCACCGGAAGAGCAGCAAACCAAATTATTGGATATTGCTGTGCAGGTTGGTCGTACGGGTGTGCTCACGCCCAATGCTGTCTTGGAGCCGGTACGTTTGGCAGGAACACTTGTGTCCCGCGCTACGTTGCACAACGCAGATTTTATTGCACAGCGGGATATCAGAATCGGAGATACAGTGCGTGTCCGCAAAGCGGGGGATATTATTCCGGAAATTGTCGGCGCCGTTATGGAAAAGCGGACGGGATCGGAATGTGTATATGCAATGCCGTCTGTTTGCCCGGCGTGCGGAGAACCGGTCACGCGGGATGAAGAAGCGGCGACGCGATGTACCAACGCGGCATGTCCCGCGCAGCTTTTGCGTAATCTTGAGCATTTTGTTTCACGGGATGCCATGCACATTGACGGATTGGGAAGAGCACTGCTGTGCCAGCTGCGCGATACCGGGCTTGTGCATACGGCGGCGGATTTATATACGCTGACGGTGTCGCAGCTTGCACCGCTGACGCACATGGGACAAAAGAGTGCGGAAAACCTGGTGCATGCAATTGAACGATCCAAAGATGCGGGGCCGGAGCGGCTGCTGTATGCGCTCGGTATTCGGCAAGTGGGAAAAAAGGCTGCGCAGACGCTGGTTGCCCATTACCCGGATCTTTCGGAATATTTTGCACTGACACAAGAGCAGTTATGCGCCATTTCGGATATCGGTCCGATTACGGCACAGGAGATTGTTTCATTCTTTTCGCATTCCAGTACGCGACAGATGCTGGAGCAGCTTCGCGCACAAGGGGTAAAGATCGTACGCCAGCGGCAGCAGCAGGTAAGCAGTATTTTGGCAGGCAAGAGTTTTGTTCTCACGGGAACGCTGGAACATATGACGCGGCAACAGGCAACAGAACTGATAGAAAAGCACGGCGGAAGCTGTACTGCTTCTGTGTCGAAGAAAACTGCATACGTTGTTGCAGGGGCTGCGGCCGGTTCGAAGCGCATCAAAGCAGAACAGCTTGGCATTCCTGTGTTATCGGAGACGGATCTTCTTTCACTTTTGGAACAAAAGTAAAACAAGGGAGTAACAGATGTTTATTGATCGCATACAAATTTACGCAAAAGCGGGCAATGGCGGCAACGGCTGCGTTTCCTTTCGCCGCGAAAAATATGTGGCAAAGGGCGGACCGGACGGTGGAGACGGCGGTAACGGCGGCAGCATTATTTTTCGCGTGGATGCCGGTGTGAATACACTATTGGCTTTCCGCTATCACAGAAAATTTATCGCGGAAAACGGTGCGGACGGCAAAGGTAGCAAATGCCATGGCAAAAACGGCGCGGATATGGAGATTCTTGTGCCGCGGGGAACCCTGATTCGCGAGGCGGCTACGGGGCGAATTTTGCAGGACATGTCGGATGATGCTCCGTTTGTTTGCCTGCGCGGTGGGCGCGGTGGTTGGGGCAACAAGCACTTTGCAACGCCGACACGGCAGATTCCGCGTTTTGCAAAAAGCGGGACGAAAGGACAAGAGGCAGAACTGCTGCTGGAACTGAAGATGATAGCGGACGTTGGTTTACTGGGAATGCCGAACGCGGGGAAGTCTTCTCTTTTGGCACGGATCAGCGGTGCGCGCCCGAAAATTGCAGATTATCCTTTTACTACGCTTGCACCGAGCCTTGGTGTGGTTGAAACGGAAGGGGGCGGCTTTGTCTGCGCAGATATACCCGGCTTGATTGAAGGCGCAGGAAAAGGAGCCGGTCTTGGACATGCTTTTTTGCGGCATGTTGACCGCTGCAGGCTGCTACTGCATCTGGTGGATGCATCTGCAGACGCTGCACAGGCGCCGCAGCAAGCGATTGAGCTGATTAACAAAGAGTTGGCTGCCTATTCGCCGGCTCTGGCGCAACGGCCGCAGGTTTTGGTGCTCAATAAGTGCGATACACTTTTACCGCAAGAGCGAGAGCAAAAGGCGCAGGTGCTGCAGAAAGCCTTTGATTGCGAAGTGTTTTGCATTTCCGCTGTAACGGGAGAGGGGATCGAAGTACTTTTAAAGCAAGTATGCCGGTTGCTTGCAACATTGCCGCCTGTGACGATTTATCAGCCGGAACAGATACCGGTATCTCAAACGTCCCAGGATCCATATGCCTTTACAGTGCGCCGCCAGGGCGGTGGAAATCTGTTCGTGTTAGAGGGCGCATGGCTGGAACGCTTGGTCTCGGATGTGAATTTTGAGGATCGAGAAAGCCTGAACTATTTTGAAAGACGCCTTCGGGAGCGCGGTGTTTATGAACGATTGACGGAGGCAGGCTGCCATGACGGGGATACGGTGTCTTTATACGGAGTGGAATTTGATTTTGTTCTTTGATGCGGCTGCAGTTACACTTGTGTGCACTACGATAGGTACCGAGAAGAGAAGAAAAACGGCACGCCCTTTTTTCCTGCTTTTCAAAAAACGGTCACATAATTGTGCTATGCTGTAAGCAGATGATACGGAAGAAGGGTGCAACATGGAATATGAAGAGTTTTACCGGCAGGCGTTGTCTGCTACGCAAGAATTGGTGGAGCGCAGCGGTATCGGCGCGGGCTCATTGCTGGTTGTCGGCTGCTCCAGCAGCGAAATGGTCGGTGGGGTAATAGGACGGGACAGCGCACCTGCAGCGGCGACGGCGGTAGTGCAGGCGATAGAACAGGTGCTGTTGCCGCGCAAAATTGCACTGGCGGCACAGTGCTGCGAACATCTTAATCGCGCGTTAATTATCGAGCGGGCATATGCACAGGCACATGGGCTGCCGATTGTTTGCGTTGTGCCGTATCCAAAGGCCGGTGGCAGCTTTGCAACGGCGGCATACGCTGCCATGCAAGATCCTGTGGCAGTGGAATCGGTACAGGCGGATGCCGGGCTTGATATCGGCGGTACGCTGATCGGGATGCATTTGCGTCCGGTTGCAGTCCCTTTGCGACTGCAGCAAAATACCATCGGCGCCGCGCATATACTCAGCGCCTATACCCGCCCGAAGTACATCGGCGGAGCGCGCGCAAAATACGAATAAAAAGGGGGGCGATATGGGACCGGGAAGAATGGGACCGCCGGGCGATCCCTCTAAGTTAAATGAAAAGCTCAAAGAGCCAAAACCAAAACATTTGCGAGAGGTACCCGTCTATCTCTGGCGTGTATGCAAGAGCACGTTCAGCCGGCTGTTCTATATTTTCGGTATGGTATGGAAGACGCGTCCGTGGATTCTGCTTTGCATGCTGTTAATGGCGATTTTTAACGGTATTATGCCTGTCATCGGGCTGAAGATTTCCGCAAATTTGCTTACAGGCCTGGAAATCAGCATTCGGGAAAAAACACTGCATGTTATTTTAGTTGCTTTAGGCTTTCAGTTTGGGTATTTATTGCTGCAGAGCGTGGTTTCCAGCATCTACAATATGCTGTATCGGATTGCAGGGGAGCTGGTGACCAATCATATAAAAGTGCAGATTATGCAAAAGGCGCGCGAGGTGGATCTGGCATCTTTTGATAAGCCCGAGTTTTACGAACGGCTGGAAAATGCAGACCGGGAGGCGGGGATGCGTCCGGTGCAAATTTTATCGAATACCTTTTATATTTTTTCCGGCTTGATCACATTGGCTTCCTGCATTGCGATTATGAGCAGCTTTTTACCTTGGGCGCCGCTCGTTTTGATCGCTGTTTCTGTGCCGAGTGCTGTCATTAATTTTGTATACCGTAAGAAGAATTTCCTATATATGCGCCACAGCTCCACCGAGCGGCGACAAATGAGTTATTACAGTAATCTCATGGTCAATAAAGACCTGGTTAAGGAAGTGCGTCTGTTCGGTCTGTCAGACAAGATTTTACAGAGCTATCAAACGGTGTTTGCCCGCTATTTTGGCGGTATCAAACGTCTGATTTATGCAGAGGGCGGCTGGAATATCGCTATGCTTTTGCTTTCCACGTTGGTCAGCTGCGGTTTGTTTGTGCTGATTGCACTGCGCGTTATACAACAAGGCGGCCCCATCGGCGATTTCAGCTATTATACCGGCGCATTGACCTCCATTGGGAATTGTGTGTCCTCATTGATTGCTACGACGGCGACGATTTATGAAGGAACGCTGTTTGTGGATAATTTGATTTACTTTATGCAGGAAAAGAAAACGATTATCCCGTATTTGCCAAGCGGTGAAAAACCGCTGCTGCCGGAACGCCATATTGGACATACTATAGAGCTTTCACACGTCAGTTTCCGCTATCCCGGCGGAAAGACAGATGTTTTGCATGATATCAATCTTACCATTCATGCGGGGGAAAGCTGTGTTTTGGTCGGCTTAAACGGGGCGGGAAAAACCACACTGATTAAGCTGCTTACACGTCTGTACGATCCGACAGAGGGAACCGTTTATCTGGACGGAAAGGATATCCGAAGTTATGATGTGACGGAGTTGTATCGCATTTACGGAATTATCTTTCAGGATTTCGGGGAATACGCCTTTTCCGTTCGGGACAACATTGCGTTTGGTGCGGTGTGTAAAAAAGTGGATGAGCAGGCGATACATAACGCTGCGGAACAGGCGGCGGCGGCTCCTTTTATCAGGAAGCTTCCAAGGCAATACGATACGCCGCTGACACGGTATTTCAGCGATGAAGGAATAGAACTCTCTGTGGGGCAATGGCAAAAACTCTCCGTTGCGCGGGCGTTTTACGCAGACAGCGATATTTTAATTTTGGATGAGCCTACCGCTTCGCTGGATGCGATTGCAGAGCAGGAGATTTTCAACCAGTTTGATGCATTGCGCAAGGGGAAAACAACATTATTTGTGTCACACAGGCTTTCCAGTGCTACCACGGCAGATCGCATTATCGTGCTGGCAAACGGGTCCATCGCAGAGGAAGGAACCCACCGTTGCCTAATGGAGAAGCAGGGCATGTATTATAAGCTGTTTTCAACGCAAGCGCAGCGGTATCGAGAAAGCATGGATGGCTCGCTACATCAAAATGAACAGCTGCCGCGAGACCTCTCGCGTGCGGCACGGGAAAAGGAGGCGCCGCAATGGCAGCAATTATAATAGACGGAAAGGAAACCGCAAAGACATACAGAGAAAAAATTGCGCAGCGGTGTCGTGTTTTGCGCAAAGGCGGTATTGTGCCGGGGCTTGCGGTGGTTGTCGTGGGAGATAACCCTGCCAGTGCCGTGTATGTAAGAAATAAGCATCGTGCGTGCGAGGAGGTCGGTATATATTCCGAAATTCTTGCACTCCCCGCGGAAACAACGGCACAGCAGCTCCATGACACGGTTTGCAGCCTAAACGCTTCTTCCCAAATTCACGGAATTCTGGTACAGCTGCCGCTGCCGCAGCATCTGAGCGAAGCGGCAGTGATCGCCGCAATCGACCCACGCAAAGATGTAGACTGTTTCCATGCGGAAAATGTCGGGCTTCTGCAGCAAGGAACGCCGCGTTTTCTGCCGTGCACACCTGCGGGAGTTGTAGCGTTGTTAGATACCTATCAAATTCCGTTGGTAGGAAAGCGATGTGTTGTAATTGGCAGGAGCAATATTGTAGGCAAGCCGTTGGCGTCCATGCTGCTGGCGCGGGATGCAACGGTAACGGTATGCCATTCCAAAACTGCAAATCTTGCGCAGATTTGCCGGGAAGCGGATATTCTGATTGCCGCGGCCGGAAAAAGCGGATTGGTATGTGCCGACATGGTCAAGCCGGGCGCAGCGGTGATCGATGTCGGAATCAATCGCACGGCAGACGGAAAGCTTTGCGGCGATGTTGCATTTGCGGAGATTGCAGAAAAGGCCGGCTATTTGACGCCGGTGCCCGGCGGGGTTGGTCCGATGACGATTACGATGCTTCTGCAAAACGCCCTGACTGCCGCGGAGCAGCAGAGCGGTATCTTTTGAGGAGTTCACGGAAAATTTACAATCAGTTGCCTCGGTGTTCTCGGAGCTGCTGTTTCTTCTCTTGACAGGCTGTGCAGTTTGTGATACAATAAAAAAGCCGCTTGGCATTCGGGTTTTCAAAGTCAGTTGGCTGCCCGAACCAGCGAGACGTAACAGAAAGAGAGGTGCTTTTCGTGTACGCAATTATTGAAACGGGCGGAAAGCAGTACAAAGTGCAGGAGGGAGATATTCTCTTTATTGAGAAACTCAATGCTGCGCAGGATGAAACCGTGACTTTTGACAAGGTGATTGCTGCAACGGACGGGAAGGCTTTGAAGGTCGGCACACCGACGCTTGCAGGCGCTGCTGTTAGTGCAAAAGTGCTTAAAAACGGTAAAGCAAAGAAAATTTACGTGATGAAGTATAAGGCGAAGAAAAACGAGAAGAAGAAGCTCGGCCATCGGCAGCCTTACACAAAGGTGCAGATCGAAAAGATCACACTCTGATGATTCGCATTGTTTTTTACCGCCAAGGCGAAGTCTATTACGGTTTTGAAGAAACGGGTCACAGCGGTTTTGATGAAGCCGGGCACGATATTGTGTGCGCTGCCGTTTCCGCGATGACGATGTTTTTGATCAATGCCGTTGAGGTGGGGTATGCCTGCGATATAGAGTACGCCATCGACGAAAAGACAACAGATGTTCGTGTACTCGCGCCGAGCGCATTGCCGCAGCGAGAGAAAGACGAAAAAAAGCAGTTTGCCGTGGCGGGTCTGTTAGAGAGCTACTATTTGCAGCTTTGCGACATGCTGGATGATTATTACGAATATCTGGATGTTACAACGGTTACACAGCCCTATGAGCAGACGCTTGCGGAGCAAAAGTATCAAAAATAAAAAATGGGAGGAAATCGCCATGTTAAAGCTGAATCTTCAGTTTTTCGCACATAAAAAGGGTGTCGGCTCTACCAAGAACGGCAGAGATTCCAACGCGCAGAGATTGGGTGTGAAGAAGAGCGACGGACAGGCTGTCGTCGCCGGCAATATTATCGTACGTCAAAGAGGCACAAATGTGCACCCGGGCAAGAATGTCGGCATCGGATCGGACGACACGTTGTTTGCACTGGTGGACGGCCGCGTGAAGTTTGAGCGGTTTGCCGGCAACAAAAAGCGTGTCAGCGTTTATGCCGACTGAAGCTGAACATTAAAGCGGAAGGGAAAGACCGGTTTTTGGCTGCGTGCAGCGCAGGGCAAAGACCGGCCTTTTTGCAAAGCGTTTTCATCTTGCAAGTTGCTATGTTTTGTGTTACAATAATTTCAGATACGGTATGCGTCATAGCGGATACCGAAACGGTGAACAGACGGGGGAGTAGAAATGAGCAGTAGCGAAAGTGTGATGGGGAACGGCGCGCAGCGTTTGCAAATGTTCCGTACAGCGCTTCGTGGCTATCAAAAGAGTGATGTTAACCGATATATCAGCAAAATGGATGCAAATTTCCGGGGAGTAGAGCAGACGCTGAAGAATACAATCACAGCGCAGCAAAACACGATTGATACACTGCAAACTCGCACCCAAGAGCAGCAGAGGGCCCTTCAGGCATTGCAACAGGAGTGCGAACAGCTACGGCAAACGCTTGAAAGCTGCCGTATATCCTTAGCGGATCGGTATGCTGCCTGGGAGGCAGAACAGGCGGAAAATGCACGTTTGCAGCAGCTTCTTGCACATTCTTCGGAAAGCGGTGAAGAAGGGAAGCCCCACGCATCCGTTGACTTGGAGAATTCAGATGCACAGATGCAGGCGCTGCGCTCTCAAATTGTTGATTTGCAAGAACAGCTTGCAAAAGCACAAACTGCGGGGGAAACCGCCACGCAAACGGACGCTGCATATGCAGTGTTAGAAGAGAAGGCTGCGCAATACGATATGATCACACAAAGTATGGGTAGTTGGATGCGCGCAGCCGATGAAAAGGCCAGCGCCGTTCTTACACAGGCCAGACAGCAAGCGCATGCATTGGAACAGCAAGCGCAGGAAAAGAGCAATCGGTTGCTGCAAAAGAGTCTGGAACAGGCGAAGCAGGCCCGTCAGGCGTGCAGCATGCAGCTGCACCGTCTTGCGCAGGGTGCGTGTGCAGACGCTAAGGATAAGCTCACGGCGTTGCAGCGGCAAATCGACGAGCTGGCAGCGCAGTTCGATGCAGAGCTGCCCCCCCGCGAAATCCTTGAGATGTCTGTGCCGATTGCCGCGGAGGAACCGACGGAGCGGACCGATACAGCAGGGGAATAGAAAAGAAAAAACTCCCGTTTAGCATCTATGAAGCAAACCCCAAAAGTTAGACAAAATATTGATTAAGCGACCTGAAGGGTCTGGTATCTGTGTTGAGCAGGTGTCAGGCCCTTTAGCTTGATCCTGCGGTTGTTATCGTAGTCGAGGGAATCGATGAGTTCTGCTTTGAAGTGTTCCATTGAATCAAAATCCTGCAGGTAAAGTAACTCTGTCTTGAGCAAGCCGAAGAAGTTCTCTATGACAGCATTGTCCAGGCAATTGCCTTTTCGACTCATGCTCTGCTGGATGCCC
>JAXDZV010000046.1:0-31345 GCA_034086705.1 Eubacteriales bacterium
GCTTCTTTGTTTGGTTTTCAATGGGCATTTCCTTTGCGGAGCACCCGGAACAGTTGGTGCTGGCAACTGTCACAGGGTGCCTAAATGCACCTTTAGCTCAGTTGGTAGAGCAACTGACTCTTAATTTGTGCTTGAAAGCATAAAAAGCAGAAATGCTTTTTATGCTTTTTTATTTGCAAAAAAATAAAACGAAATTGCATGCAGAAAGTTAGCTATAGACGAATACAAGCAGTAGCGCTGTATTTCAATTCTGGATTCTACCATGCATGAACTTATTACAAGTGCTTCTTTACAATATAGATAAATAGTGGTGGATTGCAGATATCTATACTATTTTTTTGCAAATGCTTGATATTCTAATTGAAAAAACTTACTCAGATGGATAAAAGAATCCAAGTCTTTTTGAAATTTGGATTCTTTTGCCGTCCTCTGTTGGATTTGGATCAATGACTCCCTGATTCACAGTCAGGCGACAATTTCGTAAAGCATAGTCGTCTGGGATATCCCGGTACACTCGGCTCCCGATCTCCTTGTTTTAGTGACCTCACGTCGAAAAACCATTACCAACTGTTTTTCTCGCGCGTCTGCTGACTTGGGCTATGGAGAAATATGAAAAACGGCAAACAAATGCTACTCAAATTTATGCAGACCAAACAAATACAAAATAAACAGAATCGTCCTACATCCGTATCGTTGATCCGGCAATACTCAGACTCTCTGCTTATACAGTTGCATTTCTATGCTTTCCCCAAACGGGGAGGACAGATATAAAGAAAATATAGCACAATTCGCTGGCGAAAGAATATTTTACCCTATATAAATCTTTCATATTTTTTTGAGTGTGCCTGATTGCAGGCGCCTTTTTTTGTGTTTTTTGATTGCTTGCTGCGGTATCATGTTTTGATTCTGTGAGGAAAAAGTTGGCAATATCAGGTGTTTTTGCTCCATCTTGCTTTTATTAGGGGTGTATGCTTTTGGTTTATTTTTTGCAGCGCACTACTGAGTGTGCGATTCTTTTTTCATACACGATGTGTATGGGCTTAGTTTCTGGGTATCGGTTGCTATGGCAGACTTTACTGCTATTGCTTTCGATTATCTTGCAGTATGCCCTATTTACACAAACCACCCGGTTTACAAGAAAGCAAAAACTATGCTTTTTCCTGTGTAAAACGGGTGGTAGTATGAAATATTGACATCTTGATTTAGATCAGGAGCATTCTGTCGTTCGAAAGTGCGGCGCCGGAAGCAGCTTTGAATTTATTTAGCAAATCGGCGACGGTCAGTGCATCGCGCTCTTTTCCGCTTACATCGAAAATGATTTGGCCTCGATCCATCATGATGGTACGATTTCCAAGATCTAAAGCGGATTGCATATTGTGTGTAATCATCAGACAGGTTAAATGGTTTTCAGTTATGATTTTTTGGGTGATCGCGAGCACTTTTTCAGCGGTACCTGGATCTAAAGCAGCCGTGTGTTCATCCAAAAGCAGGAGCTTAGGTGGATGATAGGTTGCCATAATCAGCGTTAAAGCCTGGCGCTGTCCCCCGGAGAGAAGCCCTACCGGCTGTTGCATGCGGTCTTCTAATCCCATGTCGAGCTGTGCAACTCGTTCACGAAATTTTTGCTTTGCACTGCGGCTTGGCGCCTGTAGCCATCCGCCCTGCGCAGCTGCCAGTGCCAAATTTTCTTCAATCGTCATACCGGGTGCCGTGCCGCGCATGGGGTCTTGAAACAAGCGCCCGATGCTTCTGGCGCGTTTATGCTCTGGCTGCAGAGTGATACGTTCTGTGTCGAGAAATACTTCTCCGCTGTCAAGCAAAAAATTCCCGGAAATGGCATTAAACAAAGTGGATTTTCCCGCACCATTTGCACCGATCACTGTGATGAAGTCTCCACGGGCAGCATGAAAGTTTACATTGCAAAGTGCTTGCTTCGCGTCCACTGTGCCGGTATGGAAAGTTTTACAGATATTTGAAAGCGTTAGCATTCTTTTCCTCCTCCGGCAATGCGGTGCCCTCGCAGTTTTCGTTGTAGAAGCGGCAGCTGATTTTTTAAATACGGTCCGGAGATGGCGATTACCACGATGACAGATGAAACGAGTTTTAGCATGAAAGCCGGCATGTCAAAGCGCAGAGCAACCGTATAAACCAGACGGAATATAATAGCACCAGCTATCATACCGAAGATACGAAGCGGCATCTTTCTTTTTCCGAAGAATGCTTTACCGATGAGCAGCGATGCGAGCGCAATGGTTACCATACCGGTACCTATATCGATATTTACAGATTTTTGCGATTGTGCCAACAGACAACCGGACAGCGCGGTGCATGCATTCGCAACACAGAGTCCGACAATCGTAGTGTAAACGGTATTGATCGAGGAAGAACGCACCATATCTGGATTGTTACCGGTTGCCCGAATTGCAAGGCCGAGCCTGGTCCGCAAGAACAAGCCGAGCAAAACAGCAACTGTTGTAACTGCCAGCAAAATCACCAACAGTTTTGCATACTTTTCGAAAACTGTATCCGACAACAGAGACCGCATTTTTGTAAAGACTGTTTCGGTTTTGTTCATGTTGAGCAGGGAAGAGCCACCCATGATGGCGATATTTACGGAATATAACCCGGTATTGACGATGATGCCGGAAAGCAGGCTGTCTACACCCATCTTTGTTTGCAGAAATGCTGTTATAAAACCGGAGGCTATCCCCGCGGCCATTGCGGCGGGGATAGCTAAATAGGGGTGCCCGGAAATCGCGACAACTGCGCCGACGCATGCTCCCAGAGTGAAACAGCCGTCTGTCGAAAGGTCACAAACATTGAGCATCGCATAACTCAAAAACAGGGCAAGTACGGTTAGTGCATTGGTGAGCCCAAGCTCAAGTGCCGTTTGCAGCAACGTCAGTATCGATGCAAAGTCCATAAGGCAATCTCCCGGGATATCTTATTTTAAATCGTTAAAGCTTTCAGCTGTGGTAATACTTTGAATTTTGGTGCAAAAAGGTGTATACGTGGTTTTAAGTTGCTCAAAATCATACCCCAGCTTGGCGCAAATTTCTGTGTTGATGGTTGCAGTTCCATTGTCAAAGGTGCGTACCGGAACTGATGCGGGATTTTTTCCTTCCAGCAGAATTTCTGCAATCTGATCTGCTGTTTCAATACCTAAATTGATGTAATCAACGCCGTATCCCAGAAAGGCTCCGTTGAGTGCAAAGGAGTCAGCACCGGTGAAATGCGGGATAGATGCATTTGCAAAGGTTTCGTAAATAGTCAGTTCGGCTTTCATCACGGTGTTATCCGTAGGGGTGAATACTGCTTGAACGCCATCGGAAACAAGCGCCTGTGCAGCAAGTGCAATCTCATCAACTGTTGTGCCGGTGCGCTCAACGAACTCAATATTATGTTCCTGCAGAAAAGTTTTTGCAGCTGCAATGGGAGTGGCAGATGAATCTTGCCCAACGTCATACAGCAAGCCTACCTTTTGGATGTTCGGGTTTGTTGCAAGAATCAATTGCATGATTGCGTCGGTGTTCAGATAGTCGGAAGTACCGGTGATATTGCTGCCGGGGGCTTGTAGAGAATCTACCAGCTTGACGGAAACAGGGTCGGAAACGGCAGCAAAGACAACAGGCGTATGACTATCTTCCGTGGCAGATTGCATTGCCATTGCAACCGGTGTCGCCACGCCTACCATTAAATCTACTCGATCTGCTTCAAAATTGGTAATGATTTGCGACATGAGGTTTGCATCTGCATTGCAGTTATCAACGGAAACTTGAAAGGTAACTTCCTTTTCAGTGCCGATAGTTTGTAACCGGCTTTGAATATTCTCAACGATCTGATTTAGAGAGGCATCATCTACATAGTTGCATATGCCGATCTTATAAATCTTTGTATCTGTTTGAGAGGGAGACGGTGTTTTGGCTTCATTCTGGCAAGCTGTCATTGCAGTGCCAAGGAGAAGCAGAGCGGAGAGTGTGCATACGAGTTTTCTGAGTTTTTTCATAATTTTTCCTTTCTTTGGCGGGGCTTCTCCACGTGCGGAGAAGCGATTGTGTTTTTTGCGTTCAGGGAATAAAAAAATCCCGTCCCGCAATCCTCAAAATTGCTGGGACAGGATACAAAATCCTGCGGTACCACCCGGCTTGACGCAAACGCGCCCACCTTTGCGCATACTGACATATGCAGACCTTTGTTCACGGAGAGCCACACTCCGTCTTTCATACTCAGGGAAACCCCTTTCCGATTGCCCTCGGAAGCCCATTCCGTAATCTTGTCGTCTGCCACGATCTCATCTTCCGCGGCTCTCTGTGAGAGACAATGAATACGTACTCACTCTTCCTCAACGGTTTAGTGCATTATAGCATGTGAAAAAACAGTTGTCAAGTGTTTTTTAAAAAAGTTTTTGGTGGTAAGCATGCAGAGTTTGGTGTATAGCTTTGATTTAAATATGCAGCAAGCCTTGCGCAAGTGCAAAATAAGTTAGCAGAGTCAGCGCATCTACAATGGTTGTGATAAACGGAGATGCCATGACAGCCGGGTCAAAGCCTATTTTTTTGGCTGCCATGGGGAGAATACAACCGACAAGCTTTGCAAGCAAAACAGCACAGAGTAAGGTGAGGCAGATACACAAATCTACCCAAAGCGTAATGCCGGCATTCTGCATTAACATGTGGTCGACTAAAAGTATTTTGCCAAAATTACAAACTGCCAGGGTAACGCCGCACAGCAGTGCTACGCGTAATTCACGCCAAATGACGCGAAAAAAATCTGAAAAGGTAATTTCTCCCAAAGCAAGACCGCGAATAATGGTAACAGAGGTTTGCCCACCTGCATTGCCGCCCGTGTCCATCAACATAGGAATAAACGAAACGAGTGCTGTACAAACGGCAAGTTTACTTTCAAAGGAGGCAATGATATTTCCGGTAAAGGTTGCGGAAATCATCAATAGCAGCAACCATGGGATTCGTTTTCGAAAAATCTCAAACACGCCTGTTTTCAAATACGGTTTGTCACTTGGTACAATGGCGGCCATTTTTTCGATATCTTCAGTTGCTTCTTCCGTTAAAACGTCGATCGCATCGTCAAATGTTACAATGCCTACCAGTCGGTTTTCATTGTCAACAACGGGTAGAGCCAGAAAACCGTATTTGTTAAGTTTGTTTGCTGCTTCTTCTCTGTCTTGCAGGGTGTTAATCGAAATGACATTGGTGTCCATCAGGTCTTCAACCGGTGTGCTCCAGTCTGCCAACAGCATTTGCTGTACGGTTACTATCCCTTCTAAATGGCGGTCTCGATCAATGACATAGCAGGTATAAATCGTTTCTTTCTCAAGACCAGTTTTTTTGATATGGTCGAATGCTTGTGTGACGGTCATACCGCGATGTAGGTCTACATATTCCACGGTCATGATGCTTCCGGCACTGTCGCTGGGATAGTTGAGAATTTCATTGATATTACGACGGGCTTCTGCGTCAGATTGTCGCAAAATTCTGCGCACAACATTTGCCGGCATTTCTTCGATAATATCAACCGTGTCGTCCACGAACATTTCATCGAGCATTGCTTTGAGTTCTTTATCACTGAATGCCTCGATTAGCTGCTGTTGGTGCTCACTGTCCATTTCTACGAAAGTATCTGCAGCAAGGCTCTTTGGCAGCAGCCGAAATAACTTAACAGCATCCGGCATGTCAATTTGCTCGAACAACGGCGCAATGTCTTCCGGGCGCATTTCTTTTAGTTTATCATATACCGCCGCAAAACGCCGTTGCTCCAACAAAGCGAGCAATTTGTCGATTTTTTCCTCTGGCATTGGTTGACGCCTCCTCTTTTTGAAACTAAAACGGTTGTCGACCATGCGAAAGGGCATAAAAACCCCGCCGCATGTCCAAAAGCGAGGAGCAAAACGGCGGGCAAAGAATTACAGCTTTGTCACAAGAACCGATCCCGCAAGAAAAAAGTGCATATTTCCGCAGAACGGTGCTTGTGTTGCCAACTTCGCCCGGGTACTCCCGCGCTCTTACTGCCCCCTGCGTCCATTTGGGTCACCTCTCTTGCTTTCTGATGAACTTTCTATCAGTTTAGCAGATTTTGTGTTTTTTGTCAATTCCCAAAAGCTTCTTGTGCGTGGTATTGCCACAGATGTAAAGTCAAATAAGGAAAAGAGCGATTGTGTCTGGCGTCCAACCTTTTATACAAACGCAAACGGACTGGCATAATCGTTATGTCTGTTGTGAGAATAATGAATGGTCTTTTGCAACACATGGTTATATACGTTGACGCACTGTTGTTATAACCAAAATCTTCTTCTTTTAAACATATAACCGCCTATAAATCTTGCTTACTTGCCTCTTTGCAAACGCTTGCGGAATTTTGTTCTTATTCATAAAAAGTTGGAAAAAACACCCTGGAATCTTAACAATTGCGAGGTAAAATAAAAACATTAGGGATTTGTATGCACAGAAAGGAACGTGGCTTTTGCATGGATAAAATGATCCACCGTCGACTTTTACTGTTTTATTTGTTGTTTGCTGCTGCGTCCGGTGCTGTTCTTGCAATCGCTCGGGTGCTTATGATGTATCAATGGTATGATCCGATTGGGCAGATGTACGAACGGGGGACTTCCATTCCCGTTGTCTTTCGCATTCTCACTGTCGTTGCCTGCGGTGCTCTTTGCACATCATTTTTCCTTTTTCGAAAAAAAAGGAGCGCTGTGGATTTTCGTTCCACAACGCTGTTTACTGTATTTTCCAGTTCATTATGTAGTTTTTTGATGCTGGCGTATCTCTTTGTTTCTCTTTACACGCTCTATAGTACAAATTTCATATCTCTTTCCGCTTTGCAAAGTCATTCC
Source organism: Eubacteriales bacterium (assembly GCA_034086705.1). Classification (GTDB taxonomy): domain Bacteria; phylum Bacillota; class Clostridia; order Oscillospirales; family CAG-272; genus UMGS1225. Next base: position 6,854 of record JAXDZV010000046.1, read on the forward strand.
GACGCCGCCTCCAATGAACGTTTGCGGGCTTTCTTTTACATTTTACACCTGCTTTTGCTATTCCCGGCTGCACTCTATTTTTTCCGTGTTGCAGCGGTTAGCCGCAACAGCGGGAACGGTTTTTGCATTCTCTCGATGGTGCCGATTGTTTGGGGAACGGTTTTCCTCATTGCGATGTATTTGGATATTTCTGTTTCATTTAACAGCCCGGATAAGCTGCTCGGTCAACTGGTTTTAATCTTTTTGATGTTGTATCTCGTTTACGAAACGCGGTATAATATGGGGATTCCGCGACCGCGATTGTATTTCCCTTGTGCGTTTCTGTGCATCGTGCTCATCATGATTTATGCCATTCCGGATCTGTTGTTGAACAGCCTTGGAACCTGGCGCATTCTCGGTGATAATACGATGCATGCTTTTGGACAGGGCACTGTTTATTATGTCATGCTTCTTTCGTTTGCTCTTTACATTTTTTCTCGATGCCTTTCTTTTTTGCGAACACCGGAGGAGGCGCCGCATTTTTCTGCTTTGCCGGAATAAGAGCTGTCATCATAAATATTAAAACCCGTGCCGGGCATAGCATTGCCAGTTCCCACGGGTTTTGTTGTTGCTGTTGCTGTTGCTGTTGTCCACAAGCTGAACCGTTTCTTTGTTGCACTGGGATTATTTTGTTTGTTGCGCCAAACGATCCTCTTCTAAAAGCATACGGTATACGGCGCTTTTGGACATACCGCGATCTTTGGCAACCAATTTCAGTGCCTCGTTTTTTTGCAGCGAAGGAGTTTGCTGCAAATAATATGTGACATGCTCTTGTATTTGCATGTTACTCCAAAATGCTGGTTGTGCACATGGCTGTGCTTTTGCGCCCTGCACAACTAAGACGTATTCTCCGCGAGGTGGTGTTTGTGCGCAATCCTGCAGTGCAAGAGCAAGGGTTGTACGCACGGTCTGCTCGTTGCGTTTGGTCAGTTCCCGGCATAAAGCCAGTTGTCGGTCAGGCCCCAGTACATTGCACAAATCCGAAAGTGTTCCCGCAAGTCTATGCGGCGCTTCATATAAAACAATTGTTCTGTACTCTGCGGCAATTTGCTGCAGCCGTTCTCTGCGTTCTCCTTTGGCTGTTGGCAAAAATCCTTCAAACACAAAGCGTCCCGTTGGCAAACCAGATAGGGCGACAGCCGTTGGAACGGCACAACACCCGGGGACACAGCGGACAGGGATCTGCCTTTGCTGACAGAGCAAAACAAGATCTTCCCCCGGATCGCTGATGGCCGGCATACCGGCATCTGTTACCAATGCGCAGGATTCTCCTTTTGCAAGACGGTCGCATATCATTATGCCACGCTGACGCTTGTTGTGCTCAAAGTAACTGACAAGTGGCTTATCAATTCCGTAAAACGCAAGCAAGCGTCCGGTATTGCGGGTATCTTCAGCCGCCACAAAAGATACTTCTGACAGGATCTTTAACGCGCGTGCTGTGATATCCATTGTATTGCCAATGGGGGTAGCTGTCAGATATAACGTTCCCGGCTCGGTTTTGTTCTTCTCCGGATACGCTGCAAACAGCGCATCAAGGTTTTTCATACTGCTCATCAAATGCTCCGTTTTCATAAATATATGTGTATTCAGGCGTATGGCATAGCGTGTTGTTTCCTGCACTGCGAGAAAGCACCAGCGGTTTTGTCCAAAAAACACCAGGCGCACCGCCCTTTTTTGCTTCTACCAACAGCAGACTTGGTCGATGCAGAGCAGTTGGATATACCAATGTCATACGTTTTGGCTCCAGACCGTTTTCTCGCATGGCGCAAAGCAAATCCGTTATACGTTCCGGTAGAAAGCATACGGTAAAGTATCCGCCGTAGCGCAACAGTCGCGCAGCGCAACTGCAGAAATCAAAAATCCCCCCTGCAATTTCTCGCCGTGCTATCTCACTTTGCATGGATTTTCGTGCAAAGCCGGTATTTGCGGAAAAATATGGCGGATTGCAAAATACCCAGTCTGCGGCTTTTTCTTCTCCGGAGGGCGTGTAGGTACGCACATCCGCTAAAACTGGAATGATGCGCTGCCCCATATTGTTTGTTTCAACATTATGACACAGCAATGCGTAAGAATCGGCCTGTAATTCCAGCGCTGTTATTGTTGAAAACATTCGGTTGCGCGCAGTCAACAGCGCAACCGCACCGCTGCCGCTGCCTAGATCGTAAGCCCTGCCGCGTGCCTTGTGTCGCACATATGCAGCAAGCAAATAAGCATCTGTTCCAAATAAAAGCCCTTGTGAAGATTGCCGAAGCAGTATGGAATCGTTGACGGGGGTCAGAAATTCTTTCATATGTTTCCTCTTATAAAAAAAGGATCGCAGCAAACGGACAGCCATTCACCTCGACCCTTTTTTTAGCGCATTGCAGCCGCATCACTCAGCCTTTGGAGCTTCCACGGGACAAACGCCGGCGCAGGTACCGCAATCGATGCATTCTTCTGCATTAATTTCATACTTTCCGCCATTTTCAGAAATTGCGTTGACCGGGCATTCACTTGCACAAGCGCCGCAGCCAAGGCATTCTTCACCAATTTTGTATGCCATGACATTACCTCCACTTTTTTCAGACAAAGCCTGTTACCGATTATTGTATCACACATTTTTTCTTTGTCAAGTCCCGTTGCCTTTCTTTTACGGAATTGCAAAAAACATCTGCTTTGGGAACCTTTTTCTCATACAATACGATCTGACAGGAGAGATACCATATGACTCTCGTTTCTGCCCCCACGTTGCTTTTGACTGTGTCACATCCCCACACATCGCTTTTTTCCTATATCGCAGAGTGCCGCCGTGCTGGCTTTACGAAAATTGTGCTGCTCGATACGAGTACCGCAGGTCGCAACGCACGGACTTGGGATTGTGTGCGCGGCAGCGGTTGCGTCGTTTTACACCCGCCATACGGTGAAGATGGTCCGCCTCTGCGGGCAGCTTTACGTTACTGTGCACAGCATGATCCGCAGGCGTTGGGTGTAGTGACTTCCGATGCAGGCGATTGCATACCGCCTGCAGACCTTTTTCGCTGTGCGAATCAGATGCGGCAGACACAGACAATTGTTTTGGGCATCCGAAATTTTTCCGAGCAAAAAATGCCGCGCCTTCATCTGCTTGGCAGCAAGTTCATTTGTTTCATGTTGCGGGTCGGATGCGGGATGAAGCTGGATGACCCGAAAACGCCGCTGCGCGCGATTCCAGCAAAAACGATTCCTTACTTTACTTGTGGAAAAAGATGCGGCGCTTATCTATATGAAACACGCATATTGCTCCAAATTGCAAAAAACCGATTGCCTTATGAACCATGTAGTGTTTCATATCCGCTGCATCCGAAAGCTGCTTTGCCGCGATTGCATCCATTGCTGGATTTGCTGTTGATTGGGCTGCAAATCTTCAAATTTTCCGTTTCTTCTTTGTTTTGCACAGGGGTTGAGTGGCTTTTGAATTACTGTTTTTTATGGTTGCTGGCGCACACACAAATTTCCTATGCCCGCCATATTTTATTAGCGGGGACAGTTGCACGACTTTTTTCTTCCATATTGAATTTGTTTGTAAACGCGAAAGTTGTTTTTTCTTCCGATAGAGATACCGGAAAAACAATTCTACGGTACTATGCGTTGTGCATTCCGCAGACAGCTGTGACACTCTGCCTCACAAAGCTTTTATCCGGCACACTGTTTGGCGTTGCGTCACCGGCTGTTAATACCTTTTTTCTGGCATTGAGCAGTGTGCTGCTGTTCTTTTTGAGTTATCGAATTCAAAAGCACTGGGTGTTTCAATCTCAGAAAAAGACGTGTTGAAAGTGAAAGAAATATTTGTAAGTCAAAATGTATGTATTGACTTTTTTTAAAAAATATGCTATACTCGCAGCAGAGAATGTCGGGGTTCCCGGCAAAATAATTTTGAAACATAAGGATAATGGAGGGTACCTAAATGAAACGAGTAATTGCATCTGCGCTTGTGCTCCTGATGCTTTGCGCGTTGGCGGTTCCGGCGTTTGCATCTGCAGGTAGACGTGCAACTTGGGGGAATGTCCGGAATTATGCGGGTTCTATTGCAACGGATGGTGTAATGGACGAAGTATACAACACATTCGGTAAGAAGATTTCCGCAAAATCTTACTGGTTCAAGGGGCTTGGTGAAGACAAGACTGGCACGGATTGGGCGGATTCTTACTGGTTGTTCTCAAACGATTACAAAGAGCTGCATGTTTTTGTGCAGGTACATGATAATGTGATCATTCCGCCTCCGGCTGAGAAACACGCAACGATGGATGGTGCATACCACACTGACTCCGTTGAGATTTGGCTGGATCCTAATTTGAACGCAGCAGATGCTGCAAATGAAACCGTGCGCGAAAATGCATACCATTATGCGTGCGATGTTTCCGGCTTCCGTCATGCCTCCCTGTGGGGGAAAGATTTGCTTGGCAATGCTGCCTGTGACCCGTATTTCAACGCTGCCGTAAAGATGACTTCATACGGCTATGATGTGGAATTTGTCATTTATACAGATGGATTCGATGCAACATTGCAAGCCGGCGAAAAGTGGGGTATTAACCTCATGATGAACGACGTGTATGATGCACGCCATGACGCTGATAAGAAAGAGCACTGGATGGATCCCGATTATTACTTCATGTGTTCTATGCTGATTGAGCATGAAAACGGAACCGTTTCTATCCTTCCGGCTGATTTCGACAATATGATTTTGGGGTCAACTGTTTCGGATGCTTCTGCACCTGTTACGGACGATGATCCTGCAGGTAAGGATGATACTTCATCTACACCTCTTGAAGACCCATCTTCCACGGAGGGTGGCACATCTAAACCGAGTGCACCGCAGACCGCAGACCCGATCCTGTTTGCAGCAGCAGCAGTTCTCGTAAGCGCTGGCACAGCGGTTGCAGTTCTCAAAAAGCGTCGCCATTGAATTAGGCCTATTTGCCTGTCAAAGCAATAAACCAGGACACTCTTCTTTGTAAGAGTGTCCTGATTTTTTATGGGAGTGTGATTGGTAGCTTTAGTGCAAAACGGTGTGCCGATTTTGAACAACGTCAATCTTGCATCGCGCAGTGAAACGCCGGAATTTTTGTGTACTTAAACTGTCAAAATGTTATTCCAACAAGAAGGCATGTGAACGGAAGATACTGTTTTATTTTTCTTTTTTTGAATACTATGGTTGCGATGTACGATGATATACCGCGATATATCCCTGTATAAAATCAACCCGCGTCCAGGCAGGATTTTCTTCATAGAATGCCTGTTTGTCCTGGCCGCTTTGCCAACGCAAATCCAAAACGATGTATTCTGTATCATATGCACAGTTTTGATACTGATCTAAACAAAAAATTGTATTACGGGCAGAAAGTGGAACTGTATAGCAAGTGGAGGCACTGACAGAGGCCTGCTGCGGAATTTTGGCAAGTATTGATTCTACTGCTGCATAGTCTTGTTGATGCCTGGCATATTGTGACAGCACAGTCATCTTTTCCGGCAAAACACCGAAAAGCAGCAATACACCAAACAAAAGTGCGCAACAAGAGGTGAAACGTTGACGCGTATAGGAAAAGTCGGCGATATTTAAAACGGCGAGAAAGACCAGAAAAGCAAGCGAACCAAATGAATATTGAAAAAACAACTTATGCTGATATATATAATCGGGTAATAGATTGATCAACAGCAGCGGTCCGAAAAGCAATAGTCTTTCCCACTTTTTTGTAAGGAGTGGCAGTATGGAAAGCGGCAGCAAAACGCAAAGCAGATATGTTAGCTTTTCCGAATTGTTCAGCAGTGCGCGCAGCATAGCTGCCGGATCGCGGACGACAAGCGAGAGGAGATCTGCTAAAGAACCGCTGGAACCAATCAGATTTTCATAGCGATTGGTCATGATACCATGCCCGTATACCCGCATCAGTGTTGTTACGAGCAAAAACACGCTGATTGCGACGCCGAATAACCCGAGGCTGCCAAGCAGTTTTTTCTTCTTTTGCTGTGGTGTGCTGCTAAAAGCAGTTGCAAAAAAGTAAAGTGCGGCGAAAGCAACATAGACAGGTGCATCTTCTTTCACACACATTACCAGCGCAGCACAAATATATGCTGCAGGTATACGGTTTTTCTCCCAAAAATAAAAAAGAAAAAGAAGAAAAAACGTTAAAAAACAGTTTTCATGCAGATCGTATAAGCAGCCGCCGCCCAAGGCGGGATGCAGCAAAATAGCAGCTGACAACACACTGCTGATTCCGACTGACAAACCTTTCTGTCGGCATAACAGATAAGCCGGCAGCACCGAGGCACCGACAATGAGAATTTGTAAAACAGCCAATGTCATCGGGGATGGAAAAAGTACGTAAAACGGTAGCATCAAGTAATAAATCGGAGAAAAATGAATGGAAAAATGCGACAAAAGTGTATTCCGTTCCAGGGTTGTTATCGGCCCTAACCCTTCGCGCATGGAATGAAACATCTGACAAAATATCCCAAAGTCAAAGCATACGGATGTATACGTTTTCACGCGTAGCACTGCAATCAGAGAGAATAGAATCCAAAAGACTCCGATAGCCCAGAGAAGTATGCCAATACTGATGTGGCGCATTGCACGCGCACTCGGCCGATAGCTTGCAAGCGCCTGTAGAAAAAGATATAGTGCAATGCCAAGCAACACACAAAATAAAAGATAAAGAAACGGCGTGTATTCTGCAAGCAGCTGAAGCGCAGCATAACAAAACAGCGCTGATAAGAGTATTCCGACTGGAATCAGCGATCCGTATTTGGTTTTTAAGCATATAAGTTGTATAAAAAAAGAAAGCAGTGTGACCAAAGCAACCAAATAAAAGTTTTCGGTAGTCGGGAAAAAACTGCCTACCACACAACCAACGGCAAAAGCAGCTAAAAAACTGAGAAAATAGTCTTTGCCATGGCGGATATATTTGGCGCGGAAGGAGTTGTCCATCGTGCATGCACCTCCCCGGTTTTTTTGTTATTATAACAAACATGTTAAGTATCGTCAATATATTTTATGTGTTCGGCATATATCGCGCAAACAGCAAAACGGCGCGGCAATGGTGCCGCGCCGTTTGTACATTGGCCATACAGATCACTTTTAATGAGACATTCTGATACTTCAGTCTGCATCCTCCAGATCGTCAACATCGAAAAAGTCGTCATCGTCTGAGGTGAGGAGACATTTCAATGTTTGGTGATATTTATACACCAGACACATCAGCGCACCTGCCGCAGCAAGTACTACTGCTACCGCACCCAATACCGGCAATGCATTTTTCTTTTTTGCAAGCTCACAATTCTTCATATGACATACTCCTCTCTAAAATTTTCCGGTTCATTTCTTTTTATTTTTTGCGTTGTTGTACGCACAAAATCATCTTCACGCAGCACAATGCGGCCAATTGACTTATAGGCAGGAAACAAGGCATTTACTCGTTCAACCTCCTTGTGCAACAGAGGTCCGATCGCTTTGCGATATGCTTCTCCATGTTCATCGGCAAGTGTACCAAGGATTTGTTTTACTGCTTCCTCGTTTGGATAAAGCGCCGCCGTAATGACGCCGTCTTTTCCTTCATATACCAAACTTTGCGCAATCAAATCGGATTGACACAAAAAATGCTCCAGTTCTTCGGGGAATATTTTCTTTCCGTTTTTTGCAACGATCATGCTTTTGCGCCTGCCACAAATTCGATATGCGCCCTGTGGCGTTCTTTGAGCTAAATCGCCTGTGTGAAAAAAACCACCGCGCATCACCTGCGCCGTTTGCTCCGGCTGATGGTAATACCCGAGCATCACATTTGGTCCTGCAACGCATAACTCTCCGATTCCGTCTGCATCCGGCTCATCAATCACAACAGTAACACCCGGCAGAGGGAAGCCGACATCGTCCGGTGCATGATATTGATCGTCATGTACTGTTACAACCGGTGAGGTTTCGGTTAAACCGTATCCGGCATACAAACGATACCCGAATTTCTCATATACTTCAAACAATTGCGCAGACAGCGGTGCGGCTCCGCACAAAATGCGTTCCAGCTTGCCACCAAATGCAGCGGTAATCGAAGCGAAAAGTTTGCGACGGGCAGTCGAAGAGGGAATGGTGCGTGCGATTGCAAGCTGTGCTTGTAGCAGTGCAGCGCCGCCTTTCATTTTCCTATATTTTCTTTGCACGGCATTTAAAAACGTTTCCAACACCAATGGTACACAAATCAAAACAGTGGGGGAAAATAAAACCAAATCTGCCTGCAATGTTTTGAGTGAACGATTATAAGCAATCGATGCGCCAGAACAGAAAAATGTTAAAAAGCCTGCCATGCATTCAAAGGTGTGGTGTAAAGGTAAAAGAGATAGAGAACGGTCTTCTGGCCCCAGCCGAATTCGGTGACGAACTGCGGTGATATTGCTGCATATATTGTATTGTGACAGCATGACACCTTTGCCGACACCGGTTGTTCCTGACGTATATAAAAGGATCGAAAAGGCGGTTGGATCTACGGTATGTTCCTCAAAACTACGATCTCCTGCCCGCCGTAATTCACGACCTTTTGCAAGAAATAAATCAATTTCTTCCAAAGCATATGCACGGCAGCCTGCAGGCAGCTGTTTCATTTTTTCCGCTTCTTCCGGAGTATACAAAATTGCTTGCGCTTGAGAATCTTGTAGCAGAGAGGTAATCTCATCTGCACGTAGATCTTTGTCAAGCGGCACGATTGAGCCAACCCCGGCAAGCACAGTCAGATAGGAAAGCGCCCAAGTATATCCGTTTCTACCGATTAGAGCGATACGGCAATCGGACAGTCCTTGTGCATGCAAAAATGCTGTGAATTCCAGAATTTCCTCATACACTTCGCGGTAATGCACTGTAACGACGCCGCCCGCTGCCCAATACAAGAAGGCGGGTCGTTCTGCATACAGGCGACAGCTGCTTTGTACAAGATCGCGCACAGATACAATGGGGCGAACATCATAGACCAAATTCCTGTTTTCCTTCATCCTAAGCACCTGATTCCTTTTTGATATCTTTAGTGTTCGCTTTATTTTGCAAGTGATGGCAGAAGATCCACATCCGAAATGTATGCTGCATTTGGATCAATCGGGTAAAGTGCATATAACGTATGTTTCTCATCCAGCTCAATGACAGGAGTGCCTTTTCCCTCACAACCGTGTCCCAACCAGTTAACGAGGAGGGTATGCCCGTTGGGAAGGGTTTTAAAATTCAGTGCCCAGCACAGACCTGCTTGTGGAATATCATCTGCGCATACGCGCCACACCTCTTTTCCCTGAGGATCTATCTCACAGAGTGCCGTATGCTGTGTGTAGAGCAAATTGCCATTTTCTTTTTCTTCTAAGCCGAAGGTATCAGGTCCGGTTGGAATTTCCTGCAAGACTTTACCGTTGTAATCGTATTTGCGGATCATTGAATCTCCGGGCTGAATGACAAAAACATTTCCATCTCGAGCGGGCTGGACGCCTCGCATAATCTCATGCAAATTGTCTCCGTTGTATTTAACGGGAAACTGCTGTACAATCTGCATAGAACAATTCAGCCGCGTAACACATCTTCCGCTGAGTTCGCCAACCAAATATCCGTCCTGGAGGGGATATATACCGAACACTTCATTTTCCGTGCGGTAACGCGCAAGAACTTTGCCGGTACGGTCGCACAAAACCAGCCCGCTGATCCCATTGTCATTGATCGAAGAATAGCAGATGTTTCCGTCCGGCATTGCATGGACATCGAATGCACCGCCAACTGTTTCGAAAGAACGCACCTTCCCATTTTCACAAATAAATATTCGTCTGCCGGAATCTGCAAACACTGCATTATACGGAAATTTCATTTTTATCATCCTTCCTTTTTGTGCGCCTGAGCATCTGTAGTTGCAGAGGGCGCTGCTATATCAGCGGAATTATCAGATTTTATATCTGTCTGCGTTGCAGCTGTATTCTCCTTAGGTTTCACAGCAGAGTGTTCCTTTTCCAATTTTTCGCCCGTGCTTGTATACGGGATTTGTATACCGTTTGCCCCCTGCATTGTTTGTTGATCCGTACTTGAAAACTCTGTGGATGCAACGGTACGAGGCGACTTCTTCTTGGAAGGAGCCTCCTCTACCAACGGCAAGATCGCCGCAAAGCGATAGCCGCATTTTTCGCAGAGTTTTGCATTTTTACGGCAACGCTTTCCGCAGCGAGGGCAGCGCTTTTTTGCCGCAAGAAAGTGAATGGCTGCAATCAATACAATAATTACCGCAACCAGCAACACAATTCCCAGCCAGACAAATATGCAAACAGAAAGCGGTTGTGCGCAATGCCCGCAAACCGGACAAGTATGCCGGTTTTGCACTCCGTCAATTGTTTGTGGTATGCTGGCAGATTCATTTTGTGGCGTAGTAATTTGCGCAATGGGTATATCTACATTCGCATGCGCCTGTGCTTTTGCAAATACAACCGCAGATGGATCAGTTGCTCGCACAGTGCCGTCCGGCTCAACGATAGTATAATACATACGGAGTTGTACAAACGAATAGTCTTGCAGTGTTCCGGCGGGCAGTAAAACGGTTATCAGGCCGCCGGATAAAATATCTGCCTGCTCTGGCAGTGCCGCTTCGGTGTATTCATCTCCATTGACTGTGTATTCAAAGTGAGCGCTTACTGCGCCTTGCCCGGCATCTTCCCGCACAGAGAGCAGTGCGGCATAGGCACGTATTTGCGGAGGAACCGTCAGAGAAAAGGTAACACTTTGCGTTTCGATTGAGAGGGAAGCATCCGACAGAGTGGGTGCGGAAAATTCCGTGGGGTACTCTGGCAAAGGCGTTGTGTCTTTTCCAAAGGAAACCGCATCAGTCCATCCACTTTCATACTGCTCTGTTACAATACGCATACGCGCATATATTGTTGCCGTGGGATCCAAAGACCAGACCTGTGTGCGGGCAGAACCCACGCGCACAGTTTTATAAGAAAACAGCGCCTCGCCTAACAATGCGCGCGTGTCTTGGTTTTGTATATTTCCAAAATGCAACGTCGTAAGATATGATGCGATCGCATCCAAAGAAAGGTACTCCGATGGATCCGTATGAAACTGAGCTGCATCCTGAGAAAAATCCAACTGGATCTGCATTGCATTCCCGACGCCGATTGTTGTAAGCGTTGCATCGCTCAAAAGAAACGTCAAAGAAAAATCCATTGTATCCGTTGTTTGCTCTTGGGCGGTTTGCGTTGGATCGTGCGGAAGATAGCGCAGCACAAAAAGATCTGGTGTCGCGATTGCCGTTTTTTCTGTGGCATAACTGTATTCTGCGCCAATTCCGGCAAGCAAGCATATAACCAAAGCAATCCATAAAAACCGCTTGATATGTCTCATGCTTTGTTTTCATCCTTTCTCGCTTTTGATATGCACATGCTCAGTATAACAAAGAAAGTTGACACAGTCAATGCAAAGCTATGAACGAATCAAAAACAATCCGCGATTAGCTTTTGCGCTCAGCTGCGAAAAAGTATGGTGCATCCGGGGCATTTACGATCTGCAACCGGCTGATACTGAAAGAAAATCTGGAAATTGCGGAGAAATAGGAAAAGAGCGCCTCCCCCTCTGCCGCTCCTTCTGAGTGCCCTGGGTATACTGCGACCAAAAGAATGCCACCGGGCGCTACCAAAGAGAGCGCATTCTGAACGGCCGGTAAGGTGCTTTCCCGACACGTTGTTATTGTTTTATCGGAACCAGGCAGCCATCCAAGATTGAACACACCTGCGTCAAATGGCTCCTTCACATAATCGCACACGTGTGCATGCGAATCACAGATCAGCCGGCAGCGGTCGAGAACGTCGGCGGCAGCCAGCCGTGCCTTGGTATGTGCCACTGCTTCAGGTTGAATATCAAACGCATCAACGTGTCCGGTATTGCCAACTGCATTGGCAAGCCATAGTGTATCGTGTCCATTTCCCATTGTAAAATCACATGCATGACTTCCGGGATGTAGGTGTGCCTGCAGAAAGTATTTATGCATTGTTAAAAGGTCCATCATATCTGCATCCTCCGACATTATGGCTCACGCAGTGCCTGCACCGCTTTTTCATCCGGTGTGACATATGCGCTGAAATATGTATGATAAATGACCATGCCCGGTTTTGCACCGGGGGGCTTTTTTAAATATCGCACACGCGTATAATCGACCGCTGTGTTCTTTGCCTCGCCGGTTTGTGCATACCATGCTGCAATCATGGCCGCCTGTGTAAAATCTTCTGCGGGCGGCTCCTCCGCTCCGCAAAACATCACTACATGGCCTCCTGGGCGATCTTTTACGTGGAACCAATAATCATCGCGGCCGGCCAAATGGTGTGTTAAATATTCATTTTGTCGGTTGTTTTTTCCGGCAAGCACCCGGTATCCATTAACTGTACGATACTGTGCCAGGCGAATTGCCGGAAGCTTTTTTTGCCGATATTGTTTCATGCGGGAGGCATAGCCGCTTTCGTATAACTCAGCACGGATTTCATCCAAATCGGTCTCTGTCTCTGCATGCAGCAAAGATTCTTCCACACTTGTAAGATATGCAAGCTCTCGCTGACCTTCTCGCAGCAAACGAATTAATTGTTCTTTGGCGGTTTTGGTTTTCTGATACTTCTTGAAATAAAACTGTGCGTTTTGAGAAGGGGTTAGCTTGGTATCCAATTGTACCTGTACTTGTGTAGGTTCTGGGACAGAATAGTCGGTTACCCATACTACTGCGTCACCGCGATGCAACTTCCATAAATTGTTTGTGATCAATTCGCCCATGTGGCGATACTTTTCCATCTGCGCACATTCGTCCAACTCTTGTTGCTGCAAAAGAATTTTTTTCTGTAGTTTGCCCTGTGCATGCTGCAGCAGATGTATAATGTCTTTGGAGCGGGCGTGCATACGGTCAATGCGGTCTCGCTCTTCAAAAAAAGCATCCAGAAGCTCTGAAAAGCTTTGCATTGTTTTGGTTTGAGCTGCTGAACCGTACTGCTGCACGGGGAAAAAACTATACTCTATAGGTTTGTCGGTTTTGTCCGTCAGCAATATCGGCATAAAATTTCCGGATCGAATGCGTTCCATCACGGCGGCAAAAGATGACCAAAGTCGGCGCAATATGCAGCTTTCCAAAGAAGCCTGTATGTCTGCCGCAGCAGAAAACACGATTTCCCGCGCAGTCAAAGTGGAAAGGCCCGCGTAGTGCTCGGTCAGAAATTTGACCGCGTTGCAATCTACGGAACATTGGCGCGCACAGTCCTCAAAGTTTTGTTGCGTTTGTTCCAATGGGTTGCATTTGTCTTGTGCTGGCGGAGGCGTATACCGCATCCCCGGCAACAACTGCCGTTTTTGACTCATACTGAAATCGACCGGACGTAACACGCCGATAATTTTATCGTTCTCATCTAACAGGCTGAGGTTAGAATACTTCCCCATAATTTCGATCACCAGGCGCCGTTGGGATGGAAAGCCAAGTTCATCATGGCCCGAAAAAATGAAGCATACCACACGCTCAAACCCCAATTGTAAAACATCGGTTAGCCGCGCACCGTTTAAATGCTTTCGTAAAAGCATACAAAACATGGGTGCTGTTACCGGATTTTCCTTCACCGTCTGCGTGAAACCAAAGCGGGGATGCTGTGCCCCCGCTGCAAGAAGCAAGCGACGGCTCCCGTTTTTTGTATGCAATTGCAAAATGATTTGCTCGCGATCCGGTTGCAGTACCTTTTCAACGCGGGAAGGAACGCCTTCCTTTTTGCATTCCGCCGCAACTGCGGCCACCATGCCTGCATCAAATGCCATCTGTCTGCCTCCGAAAAATCAAAAGACTTTTACCGGCGCATGCAGTTCGCTCTGCAAAACGCGAATATGTGGAAATTTTCGTGCAAGTGCTTGTGCAAAATAGGTTCTGCAAACCTGTTCGGTCTCATAGTGCCCTGCCGCAATGACATTGATACCCATTCCGGCGGCGCTGAGCATTGCATCATACGACATTTCTCCAGTCACAAAGACATCTGCATTGGCATGAAATGCAGCCGATAGAAAATCTTTGCCTGCTCCGCCGAGCACGGCAACCCGTGCAATGGTCGCTTTCGGCGCGACATACTGAATAGCGCTGCAACAGAGTCGCTTCTTAAGATCTGTGCAAAAAGCAAAAAAATCCGTAGGCTGTATTATGCCGATGCGCCCCATTTGTGCATCAGGCAACCCAAAAGGTTCTGTTTGCGTAAGTCCGAGCTGTTGTGCCAGTAGATCGTTGATTCCGCCCTGTGCCGCATCCAGGCGCGTGTGGAAAGAAAATGCGGCGATACCTGCTTGTAAAAGACGAATTACCTTACCTGCGCTGACGTCGTCAGCTGTCACAGATTTAAGCGGATGGAATAAAAGGGGATGATGGGAAAGAATCAGCTGTACATCTTTTGCAATTCCTTCCTCAATCACCTCGTCGGTAATGTCTACTGCAGTCAACACACGGAATACCTCTGTGTGTGGCGATGCACAAACCATGATACCGTCATTGTCCCATGCACAACGAAGCGAAATCGGCAAAAGAGTTTCTAAATATGCATAAATTTCCTTGCAAGATGCCATTCTTTACCTCCCAAGATGATGCCTTTGATATAAGAAAGCGTCGCAGCTTTTGCCGAATGCATACCAAAGTGCACTGACCAACAACAGCAATGCACGCAACGCCAAAAGGCCGATTGCACCCAGTTGCCCGCTTTGCAGAAAAAACAAGATGGACCATAGCAGAATGCCCATCTCTACAATATTAACGGCAGCTGCAATATATTTTGAAAATTCGATGCCGCAAAACATCAAAACGCAGCATAGAACATGCGCACAGAACGGCAGGTATTCTGCGTTGCCAAGCCAAGCTAAAACACCATCTGCCGCCAATAAAACAGCAAAAGCCGCAAATAGTACGGTTCCGAACCGCACATTTCGACGCAGCCGTTGTTCTGCGCGGTACACTTCTTGTGATTTATGACGTGGTGTGGTTGCCAGGCGATCTGCAAAAGCAGCAATCGCCTCGCCATGATACGCACGTAGTACAGCAGAAAGCGGATCATTGCTTGGCAGACGTAATAGCAGCGCACGAATTTTATCCGGGAAAACGGTATTGTTCTGTAATATCTCAGATACTTCAGATATGGAAAAACCAACTGTGCGCAGTTTTTCGGCTATTTGTAGGCGGTAAATCCATTCTTCTGCCGTATCTGCATAGATTCCATGCGCTTGATAATACCGTAGCAATTCGACGGAGATTCCTACGGCTTTTGCTAATTGTTTTTCACGCATGTTCCGTCCCTCCCAGATGCATAAGCGCTTGATACAGATCATTCGTTGCAGTGTTAGACAAACCTGCTTTCTCTCTGCCATTGCGCTGCTTTATCAAAGCACGCAAATGCCGCCTGCAATATGCTGTAAACAAGGGGTCATTCCCGTCAAAGCGATCTATGTTGCATTTTCCGAGTAAAAGCTCAATTTGTGTATATTGTGCGGGCACCCCTGTATACTCTGCGCATATGACTGCATATATACGAGTTGCTGCACGACAAAGCGCTTCATCACGAATGGTGTATCCATGTTCCAGTAAAAAAGCACGCAGCCGCGCGGCTTGCGTCATGGGCTGTAAAATCAGGCGGATGGTTTCGTTTTGCGTAAAAGGGGCGCGCTGCAAAATCCCTGCGATGGTTTCTCCGCCCATGCCAAGAATGCAAATGTCTGTCAAATCATATTTGTCCAGTGTTGCAAGTCCGTCGCACAATACGGTTTGTACGCGGTCGGTCAGGCCTGCCTGCTGCAATGTACGGCGTGCTGCACACAGCGGTCCTTGACGCAAATCCGAAGCAATCCCCACGGCATAGGCATCGCGTTGACACAGATAACAGGATAAATATGCGTGATCACAGCCAACATCTGCAAACCGTGCGCCGGGACGCACAAAGTTGGCGGCGCATTGTAAGCGTGCATCCGGGGGGGGCGTCTGTGCACGCCGGGAGACTCTTTGGGCCATGCATTCACTCCTCTTTAAGAAAAAGCCAAAGCATCCCAGCGTGGGCTGCCTTGGCTTGTCTTTATTTGGATTCCTTGGAAGCCAAATACGCGTTAATTTTTTCAATCAAGGCATCAGCATCGGTTCCGTGTACCGCGCAAGCGTCTGCGATAGATTCTCCCCGGGAAGCAGGGCAGCCTAAGCAGTGCATACCGATGTCAAAGAAAAACGATGCACATTCTTGATCATAATCCAAAACATCTCCGATTAAGCTTTCTTTTGTTACTCTCATTTTTATAAATTCCTTTCTCTTTTCTTTTACATATAAACTTCCCGTCAATTTGGACGGTACAGTCTTTTGGTTTGATAAACAGGCTCACAAGTTACGTGCACACCGAGCTTGTGCAATGTCGCATCATCTCTTGCAGAAAGCACAACGGAAGAATGCACCTCCGTTCCTCGCAATCCCCCTAACATATCCAGTGCCGCTTTGGCAACCGGATTTTCGACAGCACTCATAGCAAGTGCCGTAAGCACCTCATCGATATGCAGCCGCGGATTTTTATTGCCGAGATATCCGGTTTTCAGAGCCTGAATCGGCTCAATGACTTCGCGCGCAATCAACAGCGCATCGTCCGGCACATTTGCAAGCGCTTTGAGTGCATTGAGTACCATCGCAGAGGTTGGCCCCATCAGCAACGAAGAGCGCCCGGTGATAATGCGACCATCTAAAAGCTCCATGGCTGCGGCCGGCTGCGCTGTCAGGTTTGCTTTTTCCAATGCTGCCGCAACCGTTCGCCGACGCGATACCGATACACCTGCCTGATTCATGACCGCTTCAATTTTGCAAACTGCACCATCATCGCAGCGGCCGACTAAGCGGTCGCAACAAGTTTTATAGTACCTGCGCACAATTTCGTCCTTGGATGCTTCGCAACACAGGGCATCGTCAACAATGCAAAAGCCTGCCATGTTAACTCCCATATCTGTTGGAGATTTGTAAGGGCTTTCTCCGAGAATTCGTTCAAACATTGCGTTTAAAACGGGAAACGCTTCAATATCTCGATTATAATTGACGGTCATTTGCCCGTATGCTTCCAAATGGAATGCATCGATCATATTTAGATCGTTCAGGTCCGCTGTAGCTGCCTCATACGCAAGATTTACGGGATGTTTTAACGGCAGATTCCAAATAGGAAAGGTTTCAAACTTTGCATAGCCGGCACTGATACCGCGTTTATGCTCATGGTACAACTGAGAAAGGCAGGTCGCCATTTTACCGCTGCCAGGGCCTGGCGCTGTTACAATAACAAGTGGGCGGCTTGTAATTACATATTCATTTCTGCCATAGCCTTCGTCACTGACGATATGCTGGATATTATGCGGATAATCTGCAATCGGGTAATGCACAAACACAGGAATTCCCAAATGTTCCAGCCTTTTTTTGAATACATCTGCGGCATATTGCCCTGCATATTGCGTAATGACCACAGACCCGACATACAGCTCGATTTCGCGGAAAGCATCGATCAGACGCAATGCATCCAGATCATAAGTGATGCCAAGATCACCGCGCACCTTATTTTTTTCAATGTCTACAGCATTGATAACAATGACAATTTCTGCTTCCTCCCGCAGGGACATCAGCATCTTTACCTTGCTGTCCGGTTGAAAGCCCGGTAAAACGCGGGAAGCATGATAATCGTCAAATAGCTTACCGCCTAACTCCAAATAAAGTTTGTTGTCAAAGTGCCTGATGCGTTCCATGATGTGCTTGGATTGCAACGCAATATATTGGTCGTTATCAAAGCCCACACCGTATCCCATGCCTATCTCCCACATTGTCCGTATTCACGCCTGCGGCGCATAAATTTATCATCCTGTTTAGTATAGCATATCAGAAAGGAACTGTGCAAGAGTTTTTTTCCATTTTGGTAATTTAATGCGGAACGGTGCTGCTTTTTTTGCATATTCACTCCGCGTTTGGGAAAAACTGCAACCAACCCCACCGTGAAAAACATTTAAAAGGAGGAATTTTACAATGTCTCGCTCCAAGCTTATTTTCTTTTTAGCGCTGCTTTTAAGCGCTGTGACCGTATTTGGAACGGTTACGTTTGCTCTGGAAAATAACCCTGCTCCTGTTTCTCCGGGTGTTGAGGTGCTTGCCAATCGTCTGTCTGTTTTGAAAACAGCAATTGCAGGGGATGAAGTTGCATTTCGAGCATCCGACTTTGAAAAAGCTCTGGGGTATTTGCCGGCGAGCATTACTGTTACAGAGTTGCCTGCCGTGTCTGCCGGTGTACTGAAACTCGGCGCGATCGATGTCACACAGGGGCAGATCATTACAAGCGACCAATATGAGAAACTGCGCTTGCAAAGCAAAGCAGGAAAAGACACTTGTGCCGTTTTCACATTTATGCCAATCGGAGCTGCTTATCAAAGCGCAATCCAATGCCGCGTTTTTCTGACAAAACAGAAAAATGGTGCGCCGCAGGCCGTCAATGGAAGTTTACAAACATTTGCCGGTATCTGTCTGTGCGGCACTTTGCAGGCATATGATCCGGAGGGAGAGGCGCTTTGTTATACCATTGTCAGTGCACCCAATCACGGAACATTGACACTTTTGGAAAATGGACGATATCGCTACTGTGTGACAGACGATTATTTTCCAACCGATAGCTTTTCCTTTACCGTAACTGATGCGGTCGGGCAAACATCGGAGGCGGCAAGTGTAAGCATCTCCATCTTAGACCGCACCGATCAAACGGTGTATGCGGATATGGAGGACCACTATGCGTACTTTGCGGCTTTGTGTATGGCAGAAGCAGATATTCTGCGTGGTGAAAGCGTTGCAGGTGTTTCTCTGTTCCGCCCGCAACAAACGATTTCGCGCGGCGATTTCTTAAGCGCGGCATTGAAGGCTGCGGAACTGACATTACCGCAGGCAACGCAGACTGCGTTGCAAGAGGATGTAACTATTCCCGTGCATCAAAAGAATGCGGCGTTGTTTGCGCAGGAGAACGACCTTTTGTCCTGGTGTGCAAACGGAGAAGCTTTTAACGCCGATCAGCCGATCACACGTGCGCAGGCAACCGTCATTCTTGCAAGACTTTTGGAGAAAGAAAACGGTCCGTTGCATACGGAAAATACAATTCTTTGCGAATCCGTTCCTACCGAGTACAAAGAAGAGATTACAGCGCTGTGTGCCGCCGGAGTTTTACAGGGGGACAATACAGGCTCTATCCGGCCTAATGATCTATTGTTGCGTGGAGAATGCGCCGTTTTGCTGCTTGCCTTTCAAACAGCATTGCATCGATAAGTAAAATTACGCTTGTCGCCGCCGGAATTTACCGGCGGCGACAATTTATTCATGTAAATCTTCTAAATTATAGGGTGTTTGTTGGTAAACATAATAGTTCAGCCAGTTCGAAAACAGCAAATGTGCATGCCCCCGCCAGATATTTTTCGGTGTTGCATTTGGGTCATCTCCCGGAAAATAATGTGCGGGAATACGTGGTGCAAGCCCTTTTGCTAAATCTCGACGATACTCCAATGCTAAGGTATCCCGGTCGTATTCTGCATGCCCTGTGATAAACAGCATGCGCCGATCCCGTGCGCTGATGATATACGGACCGGCCTCCGTGGAGGAAGCGATAATTTCGAGATTTGTATTTTTGCGAATCTGTGTTTCATCCAGTGCCGTATATCTGGAATGCGGTGCGAAAAAGACCTCGTCAAATCCGCGTACGATCGGTGCGCGGGGATGAATTAAATAATGCGAAAAAACGCCGCTGAGCTTTTGCAAAAGCTCATGCTTGCCGATGCCATAATGATAATATAACCCCGCTTGCGCTGCCCAGCAGATATGCATTGTTGAAAAAACATGGCTGCGTGACCATTCCATGATCCGGCACAGTTCCTGCCAATAGTCTATCTGCTCAAATGCGTGGTGTTCCAATGGTGCTCCGGTGATAATCAATCCGTCAAATCTTTGGTTTTCTATTTCTGCAAAGTTGTGATAAAACGTTTGCAGATGTTCTACGGACGTATGTCGTGGTGTGTGTGTGGATGTATATAAAAGCGAAAGCTCAATCTGCAAAGAACTGTTAGACAAAAGACGAATCAGCTGTGTTTCTGTTGTAATTTTAGTCGGCATCAGATTGAGAATTGCGATCCGTAACGGTCGAATATCCTGTGTTGCGGCACGCAACTCGTTCATCACGAAGATATTTTCCGCACTCATAATTTCATTGGCAGGAAGACCGCTCGGTATTTTGATCGGCATTTTCTCACTCCTTTTGGCCGGTTTTTCTTTTCATTATAGCAAGTGACGCACAATTTGTCAAATTATCTTCCGGCGGAATTTTGCTTTTTCGGGCGTTTTTGGCCGGATGGCATCTGTGTATCAGGTAGTGCAAAGCCTTCTCCGATTACCTCATGGGCGTCGCATACTACCATAAATGCATCCGGATCACAGGCTCTTACAATTTCCTTCATACGGTATAGTTCAGCCGGGCGAACGGCGCATAGCAAAAGTTGTCTTTGCTCGTTGGAATACCAGCCGCGCCCGTCTAACAGCGTCATACCACGCCCTAATATGCTATTGATTTGTGCGGCAATTTCCGCATGCTGCGATGATATAATCCATACAAGTTTTCCCTTACCGGCACCGTCTATCATTAAATCTACAATATATCCGAACAAATAAATGCTGATCAAAGAATAAAATGCACTTTCATAGCTATGGCGTGCTAACGCTGCCAGCAACACAATCAGCAAATCACACAAAGAGATCAGTCGGCCGGTTGGAATTCGACGAAAAAAGTATCGAATTGTCCAGGCAATCAGATCCGTTCCACCGGTTGTATAGCCGCGTGTAAACATCAGTCCACAGCCAACGCCCATGCAGACAGAGCCAAAAATCGTACAAAGCAGAGGATCTGTTGTTGTGATGGGGAAGAATTGCAGTAATTCCAGTGCTGCAGAAGTTGAGAGCACGCCAATTGCCGTTTTCAGGCAGAATTTAATGCCGTACAGATGCATGTTGAATGCTACAAGCGGCAGGTTGAACAGCAAAATAACGAGGCTGACATTGATCCCACACAGTGCATGCAGTGCCACGCCGAGACCGGATGCACCTCCGAGTACAATTCCGCCCGGAATTAAAAACTGATTCATGGACATGGCATATAAAACCGAACCGGTTGCCACGACGGCTATGTCTTTGCAAATCCGTTTGTACTGTTGTTTCATGCTGTTCCTCCTCACGCATTGTTACGCATAAACCAATGGCATTGCTTCATATAGTGCTGTATCCGTCACTCGGCGACCGGACTGACAGCTTTCCGGTTTCCCGGGACAGGGCAAAAAAGAAGGGGGCGTACGCTTGCATCGCACACAGCGTTTTTTGTGGAACGGAACCGTTACGGCAGTTTCATCTTTGCTGCTGCGAGGTATTGGCATGGGGTTTCAAGTATACCTCAGTCGTATGCTCGGCGCCGGCGGAATCGGTTTGTTTTCCCTGGTAATGTCGGTATATACGCTTGCAGTGACGTTTGCCGCTTCCGGAATCAATCTTGGCGCGACACGCATTATCGCAGAAGAACGTGGCAAGCAAAACGAAAACGGTGTTTCCCGTGCGTTGCACAGTGCACTTTGCTATGCAGCGATTTTTGGCGGCGCGGCAGCTATATTTTTGTTGATCGGTAGCCACAGTATTGGCGTTAGCTGGCTGCAGGATGTACGCACAGTTTCCCCTTTGCGACTTCTTGCCTTGTCCTTGCCGCCACTGGCATTTGCAAATGTGTGTAACGGTTATTTTACAGCATGTCGCTCTGCTTATAAAAATGCGATTCTGGGCATAACATGCGAATGTGTGCGCATGGGTACAAGCATATTGCTTTTGCGTCTTTGGCTGCATCGCGGTACACAATATGCATGCCTTGCCTTGGCCGGAGGCAACTGTGCTGCCGAGGTATCAGACGCGCTGCTTTGCGCAATTTTACTTATTTATGCAAGACGCAGCGAACGCCGCAAGGCACATAGCCGAACGAATACCGCACAAACTACTGCTGGTGTTACGCGGCGCCTTTTACGTGTATCTTTGCCGATTGCCTGCACGGCATATGTGCGGTCTGCATTATTGACATTGGAACATATTCTGATTCCGCTTGGGTTGCGGCAGAGCGGAGACAGTGCTGCGCAGGCGCTTGCAGCTTACGGCACGGTACATGGCATGGTTCTACCGGCGATTTTATATCCGATGGCATTTCTTTCTGCATTTGCGGCGCTGCTGGTACCGGAATTGGCAGAATACCACGTGCGCGGCGATAACAGGGCAATTTTACGGTTGTGTAGTCGAGGCTGTAAAATTACGCTTTTATTTGGAATCGGTGTCTGCGGTGTTTTTTTATGCTGCGCACCGTTGCTTGGGCACGTTTTGTACGATAGTCAGCAAGCGGGCTATTATTTACATGCACTCGGCATTCTGACGCCGTTGATGTATTTGGACCATATTGTAGATGCCATGCTGAAAGGGCTGGATGAGCAGCTTGCCTCCATGCGCTATAATATTTTGGATGCTGCGCTGTGCGTGTTGGCGGTTTACTTCTTGCTGCCTCGTTTTGGAATTCGTGCATATTTGTGGATTTTGATAGGCTCAGAACTGTTTAATCTCTCGCTTTCTGTTTCACGGCTGCTGCGTGTTGTTCGCATGCCGTTGCACCCGATTCGGCAAATTGCCTTGCCGGTTCTCTGCAGCGTAGCTGCACAATATGTTGCTTGCGGGATTATGCATTTTTGTGAAAAGTTGTTTTCCTACGGGTTTTGGAGTCTCTTTTTTCTCGTTTGTACTTCTTTAACAGTATACACAGCTTTTCTACGGCTATGCGGTTGTATCGGTGTGGAAGATTTGGCTGTATTTTGCCGGCTGTTCCGGAAAAAAGATAAACCACAACGCCGCAATGCCCATCGTATATTGCCCCATTTTTGAGAGACACTTTGAAACCCGTTTCAATACAATTATACCACACCGTCCTATGCGGTGCAATGAGAACTCGCATTTGCATGTGATCTTACATTGCAAGGCGAAAATTTTTGAACTGCCTATGGTTTGCGCGTAGATTTTTGAAAAACGATATAACATTGCTACAGCCCTCCTTGCGGCATTCTTACGTGCAATACTGCAAGGAGGGCTGTATTTTGTTCTATAGTATGCGCCAAAGCAGTTGAATATAGCGAAGTTAACACTATGATAAGAAGGAGAAAGCAAACGAGGCTGCGCATAAAAGGGCGAACAAGATGAAACCGATATTTCCAAACAAGATACCCGCATCTGTTATAGAAAAGCTGTGAAGTAGACGATTTCTTTTACGTACAAGCGCAATCATACAGAACACCAGCCCTGCGGCAATCCCGATCCACTGCAAACCGGAAAAAAGAACTTGCAGCAAAACAAAGAAGCGTTGCCAACTTGTAAGGAGGTGAAAAGATTTAAGCGGGGCATTTCCCGCTAAGAGTGAGCGAGCAGGTTCTTGAATCATACTGCGTAGCAGAAGCGGGATAAAAGCTCCAATGCAGTTTACAAAGGCGTGTAAACCAACACAGTAAGAAAGCCGGCCTGTACGGCGGTATAAAACCGCAAGCAGACACCCGAGAAAAAATGCATAGAAAAACTGTGAAAAATTTCCATGGATCAATCCGAATGAGAAGCCTGATGCGAAAACAGCAACAGCGCCGTTCATAAAATACAGCCGATCCAACAGTAGCTTGCGAAAAAGTAGTTCTTCCGTCAGAGGTGCCAACACAACAGTACACAGAAAAATCCATCTAATCGGCACATCAGCCAGCATTTGCTCCGCTTTATTTGTTAGCTGCATGCCGAGAATTTGGCGTAGCAATGCCTCTATGCTGTTTCCAATTCGCGCGCCTGTTTCCAGCAGAAAGACACTAATTACACACCACTTTAAAACATGAAAGCGCACGAGCGTTTGCCGAGGGGGCCTGACAGCGGGAAAACGGCGCAGGAGCACAAGACAACAGAGCGGCAATGCCCCAAAATAAGCGGGAAGCGTAGAAAGCAGCAGGATGCTAAGCGGTGTATGTATTGCAGAAATCTGAAATAAAGATAAAATCGCCGCGCATAGCAACGAGGAAAAAACAGATAACAGCATGTATAGTGCATATACACACCACAGGCCGGCGCAGAGACGACGTGGGGAACGCCAAAAAGGCGGCAGTGCAGCATCATCGAAGCCGAAAGTGCGTCTGCGCAATTTTTGCGGATTGTTCACAGCATGGTCTGGCACACCGCAAATACATCGCAGCGGCAATGCCTTTCTCCTTTTTACGTGATGGAATGTGAGCAGGCGGCATAGCTGTTAGATCTGTGGGAAATCAATCTTTGCCATTGGGGTGTTTTCCAGGAATATTCCTGCATTTGTATACAAGATTTTTTCGGCAAGGGCCGACG
>JAXDZV010000050.1:0-4375 GCA_034086705.1 Eubacteriales bacterium
CGATCAGCAGGTCATTGACAGCATTGTCCGGATGTCGCCGGAGCGGGTGGTGATGATCTCCTGCAATCCCGCCACCGCCGCAAGGGATGCAAAGCTGCTCTGCGGGCAGGGCTATGAGCTGAAAAAATACCGGGGCGTGGACATGTTCCCGAGGACGGGACATGTGGAGACGGTTGTCTTGCTTTCAAGGGGTGAGGTCGACTCGAAAAAAATTCGGGTTGAGTTCTCGCTGGAAGACGCGAACACATCCGGTTTTTAACAAGGAGCTACCTACGGGCAGATCAAGGAACGAGTACTGGGCAGACCAGATGAAAGGTCTCTTTTCTGTATATCTCTCAAGTCAAGCTGGAATGTGATCCGGAGGTTGTATAGAATTATAACCTGTCAAAAAAAGGAAAATGCTAAGCGACACAGTGCCCCCTGAAAAAAAAGATGCGATTATGGCAGCACGGAAATATTTTCATGCTGCCCGGTATTAAGATCAAGGCGGAAATCATCGGCACAGATGATGCGAAATCCATGATAAAGTGGCGCGCACCGCATGATTTCTCAATTTATGCGGAGGACAGCACTGCAGGGCTTATCAACATTGGATTTGTCAAAGAGCAGGTAGTACTGTACTATTCTTAAGCGGAATGCAAACTGAGTTTTGAAAGCCTTGCAATGGCCGGATACGCAGAGGTGATGTTCTTCGCACAAACTTACTCTGCAGCTAGAAATCAAAAAAACAGAACCGATAGGTTCTGTTTTTTTGATATTGTTCTGCATGTATCAGGCTCCGAAAAAGTTGCTGTGTGACAAACTGAGCGATGTGTGTTGCTCAGTTGTGTTAGCCGAGGGCGACGTCTAAAATCATCATAATAACAAATCCGACAGCAAAGAAAACTGTACCGATGTTGGAATGCGCCCCCTGTGATATTTCTGGTATCAATTCCTCTACCACAACATATAGCATTGCTCCGGCTGCAAAGCTCAAGAGATACGGCAAAGCCGGCACGATCCAACCGGCTGCTAGGACAGTTAACGCAGCAGCGAGTGGTTCCACAATGCCGGACGATACTCCGCCTGTAAATGCCCACGTTTTTTTCATGCCTTCTGCATGCAGTGGAAAGGATATGATTGCCCCTTCCGGAAAATTTTGAATGGCAATCCCCAGTGCAAGAGAAAGAACGGCTGCAGCGGAAATTTGTGTGCTGCCGGATAAATAGCCTGCCAACACGACTCCCACAGCCATTCCTTCCGGAATATTGTGCAAAGCGACTGCCAATAGCATCATGGTTGATTTTGGCAGCGATTTTTTGATACCTTCCGCTTGAGTGCTGTTTTGATGCAAGTGCGGAATCAGCCGGTCTAACAAAAGCAGGAAGAAAATTCCCGCTATAAACCCGACTGCAGCGGGGAAGAACGCCCAATTTTGCATATGACCAGCCTGTTCGATTGCCGGAATCAACAGACTCCAAACGGAGGCCGCCACCATGACGCCTGCCGCGAAGCCGGTAAGTGCACGCTGTATGGATACTTTCGGTGAATGGCGCATGAAAAAGACGCATGCGGCACCGAACACCGTACCAAAAAACGGAATAAGAATCCCCAGGGCGATCAGCATGGCTTTTTCTCCTTTTCCACGGTAAAATCGGTTACTGCTGCGCAGTATAGCATATATATGTTGCTGTTGTCAAGTTTTTGTATATATTGTAAAAGAATGAATTTTCGCGGATTTTTATCCCGCTGTTATAGATGAGATACGGTCAAGGATGCGTGTACAATTATGGTATCTGAGGGTTTGGTTGACAAGTTGTCCGATACGGGGTATAATAACATAGGTTAGCAGGTTGCAGTATGCGCTGTGTCGTACGGGAGGAAAAAGGATGCCGATTCATCGTTTTTTGGAGTATGTTTGTATACCGACAATGTCCTGCGAGGACAGTACGGATTGCCCTTCAACTCCCGGACAGCTACAACTGGCACAACGAATTGCTTTGGATTTGCAAGAAATCGGTATGCAGGATGTGCACATTGATGAAAACGGTTATCTTACTGCAACTTTGCCCAACAACACAGATAAAGATTTGCCGGTTTTAGGGTTCATTGCACATATGGACACATCACCGGATGCGCCGGACAGGCCGGTGCATCCGCGCATGGTTTTATACGACGGCACAGATATTCCGTTGGATGCGCAGGCAGGTCTATATCTCAGAGAATCGGAGTATTCTGCACTTGCAGCGTACCGTGGCAAGCATTTGATTGTGACAGATGGGCACACGCTGCTTGGCGCAGATGATAAAGCCGGCATTGCTGAAATTGTTGCAGCACTTGCATACCTTGCGCGTGAAAGTGTGCCGCATGGCAAAATTCGTGTTTGCTTTACACCGGATGAGGAAATTGGGCGCGGCGCCGACCGCTTTGCCGTTGATGCGTTTGGGGCAGATTTTGCATATACTGTGGACGGTGGACCGATCGGAGAGCTTTCTTTTGAAAATTTTAATGCAGCTTCCGCCGTGGTCACAATTCATGGCGTTTGCGTTCACCCGGGCGATGCAAGAAACAAAATGAAGAACGCGCTGCGGATTGCCATGGAATTTGATGCACTGCTGGATCCCACACAGATTCCTGAAAAAACACAGGGATATGAAGGGTTTCATCATCTGACGGCTTTGCACGGAGATGTAGAAAGCGCATCACTTAGCTATATAATCCGAGATCATGATGCGGAAAAATTTGCTGCTAAAAAATATGCCTTTCAGTTAGCTGCAGAGCGGATTAATTCCAGATATGGAAGCGACACGTTGGAGCTTTCGTTGCAGGATTCCTATTATAATATGGCACAGGTAATGCAGTCGCATATGCGGGTCGTTGAACGTGCCGACGCAGCCATGCGCGCGGTAGGGATTCTGCCGCGAGTGGAGCCGATCCGTGGTGGAACAGATGGTGCAAGGCTGTCATATGCGGGTCTACCCTGTCCAAATTTATGTACTGGCGGGGAAAATTTTCACAGTCGATTTGAATTTATCTGTGCAGAGGATATGAAACAGATCATGCAAATGCTTGTAGAACTTGCACGGAGGATTGTGGATGAAGTTTGAACGATTAAACGAATTGGTTGAGGCGATTGCAAGCGCGCCGGACGATGGTATTTCTGTGGTGATGCAGGCAACAACGCGTGAGGCATTTCGCCTTTTAGCATTCCTGCAAAGCGAGCAGAATGCCGGTTCTCTGACCCAGGATATGCAGCGCAGGCTTGTGGCGGTTCGTACGGGTTTTGTCAAGCGTTTATTTGCAAACGGGGCATTTTATGTTATTTTTTCCTTATTGACAAAGTGTCAGCAGGAAGTTGATGGTACTGCGGTGATTGCAGTTGATCCGGAGGCGGGAAAATATATTTGCAATGATTTGCAAGCGCACCGTTATCGGGCTGTTATGCGCCCTGTAGACAGTAAGGAATTACCTGCAATCATACGCGGAATTGCTTTCAACGGTTTTGGGCGCATTCGTCTGTATAAAAGTGGTTGTCCTGCCATTGAGGTACCGCTTGCTTCTGTTTTAGATTTGACGGACATCCCTGAGGGAACGGATGCTCGTTTTGGAATGCTCTCTTTTCTGCAAGAGCTGCGGCGCGGCATTCCAATTGGAGAATTGTCAGCCAGGGAAAAGGCAATGTATGCCGCATTGAATACAGCATCTTTTTTCTTACCGAGTTTGTGGGAACAGGCAGAGCAGGGCGGAGAGGTTAAAAAGAAAATGACGCATCCGTGTCTGCAGATCACAAAAAACGGCATTCAACAGAATTATATGCCTGTTTACACGGCACGTGCCAAACTACTCGGGGCGCCGGACTATCAGAAAATGTGTGCAGATGGGAAAAACTGGGGTATCACACAGCTGGATTATAAGAATATGATTCGGCATTGTGAGCATGCAGGCGGCGCATTGTCCGGTGTGGTGATTGATTCTGCAGATTTATCTTTATTGCTTTCGGTGGAAATGCTGAAAATTCATTGTAACATATAATAAAAACTGGAAAGCTCTTTTACCGCATTTGTTGCGGGAAAGAGCTTTTTGTTTTAATGCCTTTAGGCTGGTTTGCTGAAAGAGCAAACCAAACAACCACCCGCTATGTGAGTGTGCGCAAAAAGTTACACAAAAAAATTCCCCTAAGCAGTACAATAAGGTTGTTCCAGTCTTAGAGTACTGTGAAAGGAGAATTTTAATGGCTAACAGCACAAATAGTTTATCACATACAATACGGTTATGCTAGTATCGTATAGTAATTGTTCCAAAATACCGAAGAAAAATAATATATAATCAATACCGAAAAGATATGCAAGAAATGATTAGAACACTATGCAAATATAAAGGCGTGGAAATAATAGAA
>JAXDZV010000062.1:0-29682 GCA_034086705.1 Eubacteriales bacterium
CGATCACGGCTGTTTTCGTAATCAAAAGCGGTATCATGAATCCACACGGCAATTTGGCGCATTTCTGCTTCGCCAAAACCACGGGTAGTGACTGCAGGGGTTCCGATACGTAACCCACTGGTGATGGTGAACTTACGCGGATCGTTCGGCACGGAATTCTTGTTGGCCGTGATGTGAACATCATCTAGGCGTGTTTCAAGCTCTTTGCCGCTGATCGGCAGATCGCGTAGATCCAAAAGCATCAAATGGTTGTCTGTTCCTCCGGAAACCAGTGAAAAACCAGACGCAGTCAGTGCCTGTGCCAAAACACGGGCGTTGTGTACGATTTTTTGCGCATATACAGAAAATGAGGGTTGGAGTGCTTCTCCGAGCGCAACGGCCTTTGCGGCAATAATGTGCATCAGAGGACCGCCCTGAGTACCTGGGAAAACAGCTTTGTCAATAACCGCAGCGTATTTTTCTTTACATAAAATTAGACCGCCGCGAGGACCGCGCAATGTTTTATGCGTGGTAGTTGTAACAACGTCCGCATAAGGGACAGGGTTAGGATGTACGCCGCCGGCGACAAGCCCGGCAATGTGCGCCATATCCACCATTAAGTAGGCGCCCACTTCATCTGCAATTTGCCGAAAACGCTTGAAATCGATGATGCGTGGATATGCAGAGGCCCCAGCCAAAATCAATTTCGGACGGCATGCAAGTGCTTTTTGACGCACATCGTCATAGTCAATACGCTGATCGTCCTGTCGAACACTATAAGAAACAATGTGAAAATACTTTCCGGAGATATTGACCGGTGAACCGTGAGACAGATGCCCTCCGTTGGAAAGATCCATAGATAAAACAGTATCACCCGGCTGCAGCAAAGCAAAAAACACAGCTAAATTTGCGTTTGCACCGCTATGTGGCTGGACATTAGCATGTTCTGCGCCAAATAAGCGACAGGCGCGTTCCCGTGCGATGGTTTCAACTTCATCTACATAAACGCAGCCACCATAATAGCGCTTTCCCGGATATCCTTCGGCGTATTTGTTAGTCAGAACCGATCCTGCCGCGTATAAAACCGCCTTGGACACAATATTTTCCGAGGCGATCAATTCGATGTTATGCTGCTGGCGTTGCAATTCTTTGTCGCACGCTGCAAAAACTGCACTGTCTGATTGCTGAAGCTCATCATAAAACATTTTCATCCCTCCGGTTGTTTTTTATGCGTGGTTTGTCATAAAATGGCCTGATAATTTATAGTATTGTATCATACGGATTTTGTGGTTGTCAATCGGTATTATGGACAAAAAGTAACTGCAAAGACGTGTTTTTAAAAGCCGTTTGACTTTTCGAAAAAAACATGCTAAACTACAGAATTATGGGAGGACAAATGAGGCTGATCGTTTCGGGTGCTTGCGGACATATGGGGCTCGCAGTATTGCGCCAAATGAAGCGTTGTGCGGAGCCCGTCATTCTTGCTGCGGCGATTGATCCACGCGGTAAGGGTGGATGCCTGCAGCAGATCAAGCAGTACAGCGGGCCGGCAGACGCTATTATTGATTTTTCCGATCCTTCCGGAGCACGGACCCTTTTGCGTTATGCTGCGGTGCGGCGTATTCCCCTTGTGATGGGAACGACCGGTCTTTCTGCAGAGCAAAAAGACTATATGCGGCGATGTGCCGCGTTGGTTCCCATTTTCTATAGTGAAAACTATGCGGTGGGAATTGGTTTTTTGCACAGGACACTATGTTCAGCAGCAAAAGTGTTCCCCAAGGCGGAATGCCAAATTGTTGAAGTGCACCGCAGCAGGAAGGTAGATGTGCCGAGCGGGACAGCTCTTGCATTAGCGCGTGCTCTTGGCAAAGAGGTTCCGATTCATTCCATGCGTTGTGCAGAGATTGTCGGAGAACATACGGTGTATTTATTCTTGGAAGGAGAAGTTCTCGTTTTTTCGCATCGTGCGCAGGACCGTGCTCTGTTTGCCAGAGGGGCGCTCAGCGCAGCTGCATTTCTGCAAAACCGCCGTCCGGGGCTGTACGGAATGGAGGATTTGCTTTCATGAAGCTTATATTCACAAAAATGCATGGGCTGGGCAATGATTATATTTTCATTACACAGGCACGTAATCCGAATTTGACTGTTTCCGATGTACAGGCAATGAGTGCATGGCTTTCAAGACGACGTATTAGCGTGGGGGCAGACGGTGTCGTTTTCCTTTGTCCATGCCCGGACGCCGATTTTGCCATGTATGTTTTCAATGCGGATGGCAGCCGGGCGCAAACATGCGGCAACGCGTTGCGATGCGCCGGCCTGTATTACTTACAAAATACTAAAACGCCGCTACCGTGTGTGAATGTGCGGACAATGGCCGGTTTGCGCCGTGTATATCCGGAGTCAGCAGAGCATATCACAGTCGATATGGGGCATTCGTCTTTTCTTCCGACGCAGATTCCGCTGGCGACAGGATATGCAGCAACATTTACGTATCGTTTTCTGGGAGTACCTCTGGAAATACATGCGGTGAGCATGGGAAATCCACATGCGGTGGTGTTTTCGGATGCGATAGAACATGTGGATCTGGAAACGCTTGGCAGAGAAATTCAAAGATGCGACGCTTTTTTGGAACAGGTTAATGTGGAATTTGTCAAGTTGCTCGCAGACGGTTCAATTCGCATGCGCGTTTATGAACGAGGCAGCGGGATCACGACGGCGTGCGGATCCGGTGCATGTGCTGCTGTCAGTGTTGCGGTACGGTGCGGATTATGTGCACGCGGTGCATTTATAACCGTTCGGTTGGATGGCGGAGATTTACAGGTTTTATGCGCAGAAGATGACCGCACCTTTTTAATGGGAGATGCGCACCTTGTTTATGAAGGAACAGTAGAAATGGACGATGCCGTACGTCCTTTGTAACATCGAATGTAAAAGAGTAAAATGTAGAGGATACATAAAATTTATTGGAAAATGCAAATGAAAAGGAGCTATTAAAATGGACACCGAATCTTTCATGTTGGAAAAAGAAATTACCATTCTTTCCACGTATTGCGATGCAAGTTCCAGGTTAGGACTTTCGCAGTGCTTTGGGTTATTGCAGGATTGTATGACAGAATATTTTGGTATGCTTGCATGTGATGGTGTGCGCCTGAAACCGGTTTACGGTTGCGCATGGATTATTACTCGAACTGTTCTGGAAATATATACTTTGCCTGATTGGAATACGTCTGTGCGTTGCAAAACTGCATTGACCCACAGAACACGCCTAATTGTTGAATTGGACACAACTGTATCTACGCTGCAAGGGAAGGTTTTGCTGCGGGGAAAACAGGAGCTTTGCCTTTTGAATTTGCAAACAAGACGTCCGGTTCCGAACGATTTTCTGCCGCAGCTAGCCGGTGCCTTGGTGGAGCAGGAGCGTTGGAATACACGTTTTGCGCGCCTGAGCATGCCTGCAGATGCGTTTTTGATACCGGATTTGGAACAGACCGTATATCCGCAGGATACGGATATGAATGGGCATTGTAACAATGTTTCTTATATGCGTATGCTGCTCAACGGAGTTTCTACCTCTCGTGTGTGTGCGATGGATCCGTGCCGAATGGACGTTTCGTTTGTCAACGAGTGCCGCGAGGGCAGTCATTTACGTGTATTTTCCGGGAAAGAGGAGGGCGCCTTGCTACTTGAATTGCGCTGTAGAGAGCAGGATGCATGTGCAGAGCGACAGATTGCCTTGTGTCAAATATGTCCGTTGGTGTGAAATCGAGGATGCAGAGTATCAAAACAAATCGAAAATTCCCCATGCAGTGGCTTATGACTGCATGGGGAATTTTTGCGCGCTTTTATCCATCAATGGTTGTGGGGTGTTGCAATATATACGGAACACCTGTAAGAAGAATGGGTGGAAGTTTTGATCCAGATGCATTTAGAGCAATGCCAAAGCAAGCGTTCCTGCTACAATGAAACACAGCCCGATACATGCACGGCGGGATAGCTTTTCATGAAAAACAAAATAAGAAAAGACGATTGTAACCAAAATACTGAGTTTGTCGATGGGTACTACCGCACTTGCGGGACCGTTTTGCAGCGCATAGTAATAACAAAGCCAGGAAGCACCGGTTGCTATGCCGGAAAGCAACAGAAATCCAAGTTCCCCGCGCGGTATAGCGTGTATCAGTGACAACTTTTTTTGCATCAGAACGATGCACCATGCCATTAGCAGAACTACAGCGGTACGAATCGCAGTTCCCAGATTAGATTCGACGCCTTCCATGCCGATTTTTCCGAGAATCGAAGTGAGGCTGGCAAAAACGGTGCTCAGTAGTGCATAAATCAGCCATCCTTTTCGAGACTTTTGAGATGCCTTTGTTTTTTTATATTCCAGCATCAAAAATGTGCCCAAAGCAATACCGATCACTGCACAGCCTTTTACAATCGTTACCGTTTCATGAAAAAAAAGAAAAGCAAGTAAAATGGTCAAAACCATGCCTGATTTATCAATTGCAACTACTTCGCTGATGTTGCCGCGCTGTAATGCACGAAAATAACAGAGCCATGAAGCACCGGTTGCAAGACCGGATAAGATCAGAAAGAGCCAGGTGCGCGCAGAAAGTTCGCAAACCGTTGCGGCGGAGCCTCGCAGAAAAACCATCAACCATGCAAACAGTAAGACAATTCCCGTGCGCAGTGCAGTGGCAATATCGCTGTCTGTTTTACGAATGCCGCATTTGGCAAGTATGGAGGTCAGCCCGGCAAACAGCGCGGAACCGAAAGCGGCCAACAGCCACATGTTTTCACCTTCTTTCAATGAAAATAGCGCAAGGCGACTGCTTTAGCGTGCCGGAATATCTGCATCATCTGTGTCTTGCGGCAGCGGTGCAAACAAAAGGCAACCCATTTTTCGGAATTGCCTCACCTTTTCATCCAGCAGATCGGTTGAAACGCCAAACTCATTTGCAAGACAGTTTTTACACATGTAGGATTTCGCACCGCGATTGACCAATTTGCGGTGCAGCCCAATTTCAACGTCGGTTAGTTCTCGATTACATTTAATACATTGCGCCATACAGATTCTCGCTTTTCTTTTTTTCACATTCATTATAGCGTATTTGTGTAAAAAAGCAACTGTACATCTGAAATTACTGTGTGTCAGTAACAGATTCCGAAAAAACACGAAAGACACGAGAATGCACTTGCGGACAAAAACCCCATTCGTCCAAACGGGTATGTTTGCGGCGAATGGGGCATGAGGTGTATATGACTTGCTTATTTTTTGAGGTTGGCTTCCAATTTATCAAGTTCTTCATACAGCTCTTTTGGCATATGATCACCAATTTGAGCATAGAACTCACGGATATTTGTCACATCTGACAACCAGCTTTCGCGGTCAACCGTCAGCAGATCCCGGATTGTATCTGTTGTAAGATCCAACCCCTCAATATCGATGTCCTCAGGCCTTGGCAAATAGCCGATTGGCGTTTCCACCGCATCTGCCTTTCCGTCACAACGGTCCAAGATCCAAAGCAGCACACGCATATTATCGCCGAATCCCGGCCAGATGAAGTTTCCGTCGT
This sequence comes from Eubacteriales bacterium, assembly GCA_034086705.1. GTDB lineage: Bacteria > Bacillota > Clostridia > Oscillospirales > CAG-272 > UMGS1225. The sequence continues at coordinate 5,553 of JAXDZV010000062.1, forward strand.
CGTCCGTGCGGAACCAGTTGACATGGAAAATTTTCGGAGGATTCGGAATTTTCTTGCCCATCTCCAACCAATGTGCGAAATAATCGCCCATGTTGTATCCAACGAACGGACGCATTGCCATTGGGTCACGACGTACTACGCCGACAGCGCCTGCGGCAGCAGCAGTAGTTTCGGATGCCATAATAGAACCGACAAAGGTGCCGTGCTGCCAGTTGCGGGATTCATAAACCAGCGGTGCGGTTTTTGCCCGGCGTCCGCCGAAAATGATAGCGGAAAGCGGCACGCCGTTGGGATTGTTAAACTCGGGAGAAAGACACGGACAGTTGGAAGCTTTGGCAGTAAAACGAGAATTGGGATGTGCACCGCAGGTCGATTTGTCATGCTTGTCATACTTGCGATAATCCCATGGATTCCCTTTCCAGTCAACCGCATTTGCAGGCGGATCGTTGTCCAGGCCTTCCCACCAAACTGTGTTGTTATCCAAATTATGAACGACGTTGGTAAAAATGGTGTCACGGCGCGTGGTAGCCAGAGCATTGGGGTTGGACTTTTCATTTGTCCCCGGTGCAACGCCGAAGAACCCGTTTTCGGGGTTTACAGCCCACAGTCTGCCATCTTTCCCGATACGGATCCAGGCGATGTCATCTCCGACACAGCTGACTTTATATCCCATATCGCGGTAATGCTTAGGTGGAATCAGCATTGCAAGATTTGTTTTTCCGCATGCAGACGGAAAGGCTGCAGAAACATAGTAGACTTTACCATCCGGTTTTTGCAGGCCTAAAATCAGCATATGTTCAGCCATCCAACCTTCTTTGCGGCCCAGATAGGACGCGATGCGCAGCGCAAAACATTTTTTGCCAAGCAACACATTTCCGCCGTAACCGGAGTTGACGCTCCAAATTGTATTGTCTTGCGGGAAATGGCAGATGTAGCGGTTGTTCTCATCCAATGTTGCTTTGGAGTGAAGACCTTTAATAAAGTCTGCAGAATCGCCCAAAGCATCGATTACCGCCTTGCCGACCCGTGTCATGATCTCCATATTTAAAACAACGTAAATAGAATCGGTCAATTCAATGCCGATCTTCGCAAACGGAGAACCAACAACGCTCATAGAATAGGGGATGATGTACATCGTGCGTCCCTTCATGGAACCGCGATAAATCTTCCGCAGGCGTTCATAGCACTCATTTGGCTCAATCCAGTTGTTAATATTACCTGCTTCTTCTTTGGTGGGTGTACAAATAAAAGTTCTGCCTTCTACGCGTGCGACGTCATTTACTGCGGTGCGGTGCAGATAGCAGCCGGGCAGTAGATCCTGATTCAAACGAATCATCTCGCCGCTTTGGCAGGCTTGCTCGCGCAGCGTGGCAATTTGTTCTTCGCTACCATCAATCCATACAATAGAATCTGGCTGGGTCAGGGCAGCCATCTCATCAATCCACTTTAAAACATGCTGGTTATTGGTCACTTTTCCTCTCTCCTTTGCGATTTGTCTGAATGGTAAAACGGATCAGACGTGACATTGGGTATCATGTCAACCATTCCCCCTCATAGTACAGTTTACTACAAATTTTGTAAAAAAGCAACTGTTTTTTCGAGATTGTGATTTTTTTTACAATTCGTAAATAAACAGGTAAAAGGTATCGACACTCTGCCGCGAGGTGCTTTATATGCCATATGCGGATATTGCATTGGCAATTTGACAAAACTCTTCCAGGGAAAGTTGCTCTCCGCGTAACTGCACATGGAATCCTTGTGCGGTTAACAGTGCTGCAAGCTTTTCTTTGGGAATTGTTTGAAAAGCGGCTGCAAGTGCGTTTAGGAGTGTTTTTCTCCGCTGTGCAAATGCCGCGCGAATCACTCTAAAAAGTATTTTTTCATCAAGTGTATGTACCGGAGGTTGGCGATATACTGACAGGCAAATCACGCTGGAATCTACTTTCGGCCGAGGAATAAAGCAACCTGCAGATACGTCGAACAAGCGGCGTACCGATGCGTAATAGGAAACGGAGGCGGTAACTGCCCCGTAATCCGGGGTGCCGGGAACAGCGCACAAACGACGGGCAACCTCTTTTTGTACCATAACGGTTATATAGTCAAACGGCACACGGGATTCCAGCAGTTTCAGCAGCACGGGCGTTGTGATGTAGTATGGAAGATTGGCACATACAGATACCGGCATATCTGCAAAATACTGTTTCACAAGGGTTGGCAGATCCGTTTGCATAATATCGGTATGCAGTACGGCGAGATTCGCATAGTGCGCAAGTGTTTTATGCAAAATGCGGATCATATCCGCATCGATTTCCACAGCAACCACTTTGGAAAAGCGTTCGCACAAACATTGTGTTAGGCAACCGATCCCCGGTCCAATTTCCAGGATACCGCTTTTTTTCGATGCGCCGCATTCTTGTGCGATGCGCTGTGGAACCGCTGCTTCACATAAAAAATTCTGTCCGAATTTTTTTTGAAATTTTGCATGATGTTCTTGCATGATTTCGCGAATATAGGATAGGTCTGTCAGCCGTTTCTCTTTTTCCATGTGTGTTTCTCTCCCATGCAACTTTTGAAAAAACTCTTGACATCGTTACAACTTGATGCTATAATAGCACGCGTGATCTTGTGTATTGTAGCACAATGGTGCGTGGATTGCAAGATGTTTCGCTGGTGTAGCACAGTCGGTAGTGCAGCTGATTCGTAATCAGCAGGTCGTGTGTTCGAGTCACATCACCAGCTCCACCTCGGAGCAGGCTTTTGTATTGCTTGCTCCGATTTTTTGCCGAAAGCAGAAGCGCCCCCAATGGCTTAGCGGTAAAGCAATTTACTTCGGCACGGTGCGCGTCCCGAATTTTGTGTTTACGGTTATTTTGGTTTGTTTATATTTGCTGCTTGGGCTTGTTTCGAGGCACTGTCTGCGAAAAAAGAATGTTTTTACAAAAAAACTATTGCTTTTTTCGAAAGTACATGGTAATATAAGATAAGGTTTTTGTGTATATGATTTGGCTGCGTATTATAGCAGCTGTGACGGAGGATGCATTGTTATGTTCAAAATTGTTGTCGGTATTGTTCTGATTGTTTTTTCTGTCTTTTTGGTTGTTGCAGTTATGCTGCAAGAGGGCAAAATGAAAGGGCTCGGCGGAGCGATCAGCGGTGGTTCTTCCGACACGTATTTTGGCAAGAACAAGTCCGTGACGCGGCAGCGGTTTCTTTCTAAATTGACTCTGATTATTGCAATCTTTTTCACGGCGATTGTGGTTGCGCTGTATGTTGGCCAGCACGCTGACAAGACATACGCGCAAGGATTTGAGAATGGATTTGCGCAGCTTGAAGAAAAGCTGAATGCACAGGAAGAAACAACGGCTGCGGATACGGAAGAGGATACGCAGGCTGATCAAACTGAACAGTCATCCGAGGAGCAGACGTCTGTGACGCAGCAAGGCGATGCAGGCCAAGCGGATTCAGAGTAAAAGCGATATGCCGCCCGTTTTGGGCGGCATATTTTTTTGCTTTTATGTCGATCCTTTGGAATAGGAACTTAGAAAGGAAAATGAAATAAAGATGAAAAAACGGTCTTCACGCGCGCAGCGCCATGCTTCTCGCTTCCCCGGCCGAAAGCGACATAGCGGATGGTATGCGATTGAAAAAACAGGCATCGTGGAGGAAGGGACGTTTAGCGCCACACGGCAGGGATTCGGTTTTTTTATTCCGCAAGATGAAAGTCGGGCACACTATCCGGAAGACATTCTTATTCCGCAAGGCTATACGGGCGGTGCAATGCACGGGGATTTAATCTGTGTATCGCTTGTGCCAAAAAGCATTGGTAGCGGCAGAAAGGTCGAATATATTGCAAGAGTTCTTCGAGTATTGCGGCGCGCTAAAATAGATTTATTCGGAACGGTTGACAAGCTTGCCCCGTTTGCCGAAAAAAAAGGCAGACTGTTTTCTATGCGGACACTGGACAGTAAAGATAGCACAAGTGTTTTTGTAGTGGATACAGCCGGATTTACAGTAGCTCCCGGCCAATTGGTGCGTGCACAGATTGTTGCATATCCCAAAGAGGGGCGGTCGGAGATCGCGGTGCGCATTGTACAGGTATTCGGAGAGGCAGACAGCCTTGCGGCAAACTATGCAGCCCTATTACAAGATGCGGCGGTGCCCGTTGTGTTTTCGCAGGCAGTACAGGAAAGCGCAAAACGCAGCGCCAATCAAGCGATTGTGTGTGGTGATAGGCTGGACTTGCGAGAAAAATTGATTTTTACCATTGACGGTGCAGATGCAAAAGACTTGGATGACGCAATTTCTCTGGAAAAAACGGAAACTGGATACTTGCTCGGTGTGCATATTGCAGATGTGTCGCATTATGTGCCAGGCGGCTCCGCGACAGATGCTGAAGCGTACTTGCGCGGCAACAGCATATACTTCGTAGATCAGGTTGTCCCTATGCTTCCACAAATACTTTCCAACGGTGCATGTTCGCTGCAAGCGGGAGCGGAGCGATATGCCCTATCTGCGATGATCACATTAGATCGCGACGGTGCCATTACCGGCTGTACATTACATGAAAGCGTTATCTGTTCTGCGATACGCGGCGTATATTCGGAGCTGAACGATGTGTTGCAGCAAGGTTCCCGGTCGGCTTTTTATCCGAAATATGCACTGCTGTTTCCCAAAACATTGCCCACAATGGTGGAACTGTATGAAATTCTGGCACAAAAGCACCGTTCGGCGGGTGCACTGGATTTTGAAACACCAGAGTCGCAATTTATATTGGGCCCAGATGGAACTGTACAGCAGATTCTTCCTGTTGTGCGTGGTATCAGTGAGCGTTTGATTGAACAATTTATGCTATGTGCCAATGAAGCGGTTGCAGCATTTTTGCACAGCAAAGGATTGCCGTGTATATATCGCGTGCATGCGGTGCCTGACCAAGATCGTATGCAGGCATTTATTCTTCTTGCTCATGCATGTGGATTAGATGTTCGCGGTGTCAATTCTGCTCAGATAACAGCACTGCAAGTGCAGCATCTTATGGCGCAGGCAAAACAGAAAAATCTTGCAAGCGCATTGGACCCTGTGCTGCTGCGGTCTTTGGCAAAGGCAAAGTATGCAAGTACGCCCAGTGGGCACTTTGGCCTTGCAACAGCGATATACTGTCATTTCACATCGCCGATTCGTCGATACAGCGATTTATGTGTGCACCGTATTGTGAAAGCCTTTTTGCATGAGGAGGATATTGAGAACTACCGCGAGCGGGCTACAGAAATTGCGCAACAATGCAGTGCATGTGAAAATCGGGCGCAGCGTATCACACGCGATATCGAAGATCTTTGCCGTGTGCTCTATATGCAAAGACAGCTTGGACAATACTTCGTAGGTACTGTCAGCTCTGTGCATACATTCGGTTTTTTTGTTATGTTAGAAAATACTTGTGAAGGGTTTGTACCGATTGAGACTCTGTCTGGCATATGGCAGTATGATGCACAGCGGTATTCGCTGCGCTGCAAAGATCGACTTGTGACGCTTGGGCAAAAGATACGGGTACGCCTTGTCGACGCCGACATTGTGCAACGCCGTATTTTGTTGGAGCCAAAAGATGCATTTTTATCGATAGAACAGCATCGGCAAACAGGAGCGGGCAGTGCTGTTTCTCAGCGTCAGCGTCAGAAGCGGTATACGCCTCATCAAAGAAAACGGTGAGGGTATCCTGGGGCAAGGATTGACTTTTTCGGCATGAAATGCTATACTATCCCTGTATGTGGAAGCCAAAGAGAGTGTAAAAGCAAGGAGGCGGGCGCTGCGTGCGCCTTTGACCCAATATGAAGAATTTAAACGGAAGAAAAGCAAGAATGTTGCTTGTATATCCTGATTATACGGACCGCGATTGTAAAGCAGGAAAAAGCGGTGGAAACTACATGGAAGGGCTTGCCTCCATTTCTGCGGTTCTCAAACAGGGCGGGCATAGTGTTTCTTTGCTGCATCTTCTCTATTTTCACGATGAGCAGGAATATAAAAGCAAACTACTGGCGGCTGGTACATTTGATATCATTGGTTTTTCTGTGCGTACAACGGCGTTTCCGGATGTTCAACAGTATATTCAATGGACAAAACAGGCGTGCCCGGATGCGTTTGTTTTGTGTGGGGGGTATCACTGTACACTTGCACCTGACGCAGTGTTAGGTGTTGAAGGCGTAGACTGCGTTTGTGTGGGGGATGGAGAGTTTCCAGAGCTTGCATTATGCGATAAAATGTCGGCAGGAGAGGATTATACCGACATTGAGAGTTTATATTTTAAAATGCCGGATGGTTCATTTAAGCACAATCCGATTGCGCCGCTGTTTTCTGATTTGGATCGGTACCCGATTCCGGATTTTGATTTATTTGACTATAAAAACCTGGAATCTTCCAAGGTTGGTATGGCGATTGTAGTTGTTAGCCGTGGTTGTTTTTACAACTGTACCTATTGTGGAAACGGGAACTTCCGAAAAGTATATCCGAACAAAAAGATTTATGCGCGCTTCCGTTCTCCGGAAAATGCAATTCTGTATCTGAAAACATTACTGGAAAAGCATCCGTATATCAAAGTGATTAATTTCCGAGATGCTATCTTTAATATGTTTCCGGATTGGTTTGACAAATTTCTGGATTTGTATAAGAAAGAAATCGGATTGCCGTGTACGGGAAATATCCGCTTTGATATTTTGACGGAAGATACGGTACGTCGCATGAAAGAAAGCGGCTTTTATACCATCGATATGGGGTTGGAAAGCGGTGATCCTGAGATGCGGTTCAAATATTTGCGCCGCTATCAGACGGATGAGATGATAATCAATTGTTCAAAATGGTTTCACAAATACGGAATTGCTCAGTTGACGTATAACATTATCGGGTTGCCATATGAAGATATTCATAAGGCATTAAAAACGATTAAGCTGAATGCTCGTATTAAAAGCGACCGAACTGTGCCGAATATTTTCTACCCGTATGATGGTACTCCGCTTTACGAAATTGCAAAACAGGCCGGTTTTTTACCGGAGGGAGATTTTACGAAACGGCGTGTTCCGCTGATTCAACCGCAATTTCCGGAGGAGCAGGTTCTTTTTGTGGCAAGTTATTTTATGCACTTTGTCAAGCGGTATCGTATTGCATTTGCATTGCCGCGGTTTTTAGGTGTTCCGTATGAAAAATGGCTTGATCACCGTGTGTGTGGCAAGCATGTGCCGTATATGTTTTATGTTAAGTTGCACGACGGGTTTGTTAAAGTTCGAAATGCGCTGAAGGATTTTTTGGTACATCATTTACCTAAAGTATATATGAAGCTGCGTATGTTGAAGCACCGCAAGCGTGCGAAAAAGGTTGACTAAGAAAAGGGGAGAGTCCTATGGCATATCAAATTGATCGCTCCAAATGTATCAGCTGCGGTACCTGTGATGTGGAATGTCCCTTTGGTGCTGTTATAATTAGCAGTGAAGGAAAATTCAGCATCAGCATCGAAAAATGCAGAAACTGCGGCATCTGTGCAAGCGTTTGCCCGGTAGATGCTGTGGGAAAATGAGCGGGATACAAAAGCAAAAAGCAAGAGCGCCCAAACATTGCGGGCGCTCTTTATTATGAAATGAAAAGGTGTTGTCAGGGATGGGTAGATTGAAAAAATACTATGATAGTGCAACTTTTGCGATCGGGCAGCAGTGTATATCAGCATATTTATAATGAATTGTTTACCCGACGCAATCTTGTAGACTGTGCATTTTTCACCTTTTACAGGAAAGCGGTTCCGTGCGGTTGATTTGAATTTGGCGCAAACGCAATCAGAAAAAATGCGGGCCGATATGCTGAATTGTCAAAGAATTTTTCGGCATTCCAAATAGAATCGTTTGTCGTCTGCGCATCCCATGGAAAATGTTTTGCGTGGCAGAGCACCGTTTGCACGGACTGCAGGGAATAAATCGGTTTTCTTAATTCCGTCAAATAAAAAAGCGACACAGTCTTTTTCTTGTGCCAACGCTTTGGCATCGGAGGCACCATGGATATAATCGACGCGGATATCCGGCTTGTTGGCAAGATATGTGTCTAGAAACGACTGCAGTACGCTGACGGGCAGCATTGTACCGTCTCCGGCTGAAAATTCTTGCTGGCCTTTCGCTGTGAATGCTGTATAGCGGCAGCCGCCGTTTTGTACAGGGCAAGCAGTACGAAAGGCGCGCAGAAGCACATTCGGTTCCGATGTAAAAACCACACGATAAATTGGTTCAAAATCGAGTGCATCACTATAAAGGTTCACAAGCTCGCACAGGGCATATCGTGTGGGATGTACAGCAGCGGCAACTGGTCCGAATTCTTTTTTATAGGCCTCGTAACAGGCTTTGGCAGTAGCGAGAGAATGGTTCCCATCACCAACAGCAAAGACAAACGGATCCGGACCGGCCTGCTCCATTTGCAGCAAAATTTCGGCGATTTTTGCTTTTTGTGCTTGTGTGCATAAATATCCCCGCAAGCTTCCACCGCCCATACATAACGAAAAATCATACAGCAGTTGCATGGTTGATACTTGTTGCTTGCAGATGGAAAAAATTCGATCTTCCGGATCGTCGCATAACAACATAATATGCGGCAACTCCAGCTCTGCGTGCGTACGGATTTGCATACGAGGCGGAATGCGTGTGAGCACGGTGCCCTCTGTTGCACGCACGCGCGGCTTGGTCCCGGGTGTATAATCATAAGCCTGCAAATCTAATTTGCCGACCAGCCCGCACCGGATACGTCCATCGGGCTGGGTGCGTTCCACATAGATCAGAGCGTTATGCAGCGGGGTTAGTATGTCATGCTCATAACGTTGCATGGTTGCATGGATGGTTTGAATACGCGTGGCAACGTCCGGTTGCTCCAAATATATTTCCGGGAGAATCAAATGTAATGTAGAGGGGTCGTTGCCGATCAGTGCTGCAAGTTTTTGCCAATATTCCGAATTTTGTGTATATTGATCGCATGCGATCACGCTCCAATGCGGCAAAGAGATGCCGTGGCGCGGTAAGAGAATATCAGCAGGTGTAAAGCATGGGGTCATAAAGCGGTCCTTTCCTATATGTTATTTTTTGTATTGTAGACGCTGCCGGTTCAATGTGGTGAGATATTGGTATGCTGCTTCAAAATCCCCGGCACGTACAGCGCAGGATTCCAACATACGCAGTAAAAACAATTGGCAGAGCGGGTCCGCTGTGCTTTTTTGATCATGCATACAATTTGTGAATATCTTTTCTGCCTCGCGATAGTAACCGTCACGATATAGGTTACAGGCACGCGCCATTTCTCCGTTTTCGGTGGCACATTGTTGCATCAGGGAAAAGAGAAAGGGCAGTGCCTTGTTTTTTTCTTCAATTTGTAGCGATTCTTCTTCGATGACGGCATCTATCAATGCCAGATATGCAGCAATACAGTCATTGATCCATGCATCGGTTGTTTGCTGTTGTCCTTTTTGGAGATACATGCGGGCTGTCAGCAACGCGCCCTGTCGATATGCAAGTATTCCAAGATGCAGGCAGCATGTTGCGTAAAGCAGGACAATGTCTGCACGATCGGTTGGATTTTTTTCAAACAATTGTACAGCTTGATTGGTTTGTCCTTGGGTGTATAGTCGATGCATATCTGCATAGAGACTGTCTTGCAGTACAGCATGCACGTCTTTGTCTTCTCGCAAGAAAAAACCGGGATCCGTGGCCAGTGCATCCGACAAATAGCAAAGTGTTTCCAGCGAGGGGGTAACTTTGCCGCTTTCCAACATGCTGAGCATATTACGTGTCATAAAATTGCCTGCTAGCTCTTTTTGCGTCAGGCCTCTGGCTAAACGCATGGCCCGAATTTTTTGCCCTATATCGCTCGGTGTCAAAGATACCGTCCCCTTTTTGTGAAGTTTTACGATTCTTGTGAAAAGGCCCCGCAGCATGAAACGGTATCGTTACACGTGCGGGGCGATTTTTTTGATTGGGTTAAATACGTTCTTTTACTTTGGCACTCTTGCCCATACGATCACGCAGATAATACAGCTTAGCGCGTCTTACCTTACCGTTGCGAATAGTTTCAACTTTTTCAACATTCGGCGAATGAACCGGGAAAGTCTTTTCTACGCCTACGCCATATGCGACACGTCTTACTGTAAAAGTTTCAGAGATACCGCCACCTTTTTTGGCAATGACAGTACCTTCAAACAGCTGGATACGCTCACGCGTTCCTTCTTTAATTTTGTTGTACACACGTACGTTGTTTCCTACCTCGATCGAGGGAAGGTCTTTTTTCAGTTGCTCATTTGTAAAAGCACGAATCTTATCCATTGCAAGATCCTCCTTGATACCACCGGACATTCATGCAGAGCCTACAGAGGACTGTCCTGAATTTTCAATATAATTTACGCACGGAAGGCAATAAATCAACAAAATTATATCATAAAAGATTGGAATACGCAAGAAAATTAAAAAAATAAAAGTAAATGTTTTATGAACAAAGAGTCCGATCAATCCAGGCTGAGCGGATAGCAGTTGCGATACCGATGTCAGCATGGTGTACGGTGGGGTCGGCAATTACAATTTGGGGCGGCATTTTCTCTTTATCGCTGAAAAGACGCCGAAGGGCCAAGGTTAGCATTTCTCCCAGTTCTCCGTTTTGCAAAACTTTCCGATTTTCCAAAATGATAACATCCGGGTTGATAATCCATGTCAGATTATAAAGTGCCACAGAAAGCTCTGCAAATTGTTCGGATGAGAGGGAAAAGGTAGACAGATACTCTTCTAAATGTCTGCCGGTACGCGTGATCATTTTTCCAAGATTTCCGCCGTCCGGCGCAAAAACCTGCTGTCCATTCTGTAAAACCGCTCCACAGATCACATCGCCCAAAGTGGCATAAAATACCGTTTTTTTGGTATAGCTTTCAATGTGCATAGCGTTACTGAGTGCTGCAGAAGCAATATCATCCGTAATGATGGAGACCGGCTCGCCGAGAATATCTTGCACCACCTGCGTCAAATTTATATCGGCTAGTTCGGGGGATCGCGCCCCTCGGACGCAGTCGGCTCTTTTGTCATAAATACCAGGCACCAGGATGCCGATTCCCATGCATTGTGCCATATTTAAATGACGCAGAATATAAATCTTTACATTTTTCAAAAAAATGTAAAGATTTTCCTCATAATAGTACTCAGGGTTGTAGTCATATTCTATTCGATCCACGGTTTCGATCATTGCATCGATTACAGTCATGCGGAACTGTTTGCGCGTCAGATCCAGAACCATAGAAAAATAAAGGCGATTTAAGCTAATCAGCCCTGCTCGTCTGCCTGCAACGGTTCTGCTTTCTTTTTCCTGCATGACAATTTTTCGCTCTAAGAGCGTGTCCACCACTTTTCCAACTGTCATCAGACTCAGCCCTACTCGTGCTGCAATATCCGCACGGCTGATACTGCCGTTTTGGGCAATGGTGTGGAAAATGGAACGAACACTTTCCTTTTTGATGCTTTCGAATTTATCTTTGTTGTTCATAATCCTGTCGTTTCTCCGATGCGGTTTGATTGGAACTTCTGGGATTTTTCATTCATAAACTATGTTTACTAATTATAAACGTATCGCAGTTTGTTTGTCAAGTGGAAAATTTGCTTTCTGGTGGGGTTGCCTTGCATCTGTGCCGAATGAATGCTATGTGTATCGTTATAAAGGTAAAAAAGGGCGGCACGTCAGAAAATCAGACGCGCCGCTCTTTTTCAGGTGTTACTGCAAATTTTTGCATATAGCTACTCTTCAGTATACTCTTTTTTTGCTTCTGCGAACAAAGAAAGCGCGGTGGAATAAACAGGAAGCAACCGAAAAGAAAAATGCATTTGTTCTTCGCGAATGAGATATTGTTCCCCCGGCTCCGGACCGCAGGAAGCGGATCCCACACCGGACATGCGATAATCGATATGTACAAATGTGCGATTATCCGCTTGCAGAAGGTGTCGATGTGTAGTCTTCGTAAGCGCTCCTGCGCTGAAATGAGATGCGTTAAAACTGAATGACTCCGTTGCGCCTGCGGCAAAAAAGGCAAGGCCGGCACCGCAGGACGTTGTAACATAGGCGAATTTTGTGCCCAAATGAGAACTGTTCTCCTGTGGGAAGATGTACGGTTCATAATTTTCCCGTACCATTCCTTCATACATTCCGACACTTGTATAATGGTGCTTGTCCTCATAGGATTCCCGTGGGCCCATGCCGAAATATCCCATACGGGAAAAGCCTGGCTGTGTTACAAGGGTAAATCCAAGGCGCGGCAGAAACGCGAATGGGATCTCTTTTAAGCGGTCGCAATCCGCTGTGATGGTCAGGCCGCCTGCACGGCGAATTTCATAGCAGAGCTTTACTCGCAGCAGCGGATAGCTTGCCTTCCCGCAGAGGTAACCTGTAAAACATGCGCAGAAACGGTCGGTATCGGATGCGGTGAGTTGAAAAGTTTCACATTGCAATGTGGCATCTTCCATGCCTATGCTCTGCCAGTTTGCTTTGCAATACATATCATTGTCCAGCGGGGCACGCCATACAGTCATGTTCATCGGCATAGAGAGCAAAGATGTTTCGTTTTGCAGAATATCATGCAGCAGACCGCTTTGCTTTGAAAAGACATATGTTACGTTATCGGTGGAAACATACAGCATTTTGCCGGAATCTGAAACACACACGGGGGAAAGTTTTTTGGAAAGCTGCACCTTTTCCCGTATGGTTTGCTGTAGCAGAAATTGCTGACAGCTAACTTCATGGCCGGCAGGAGCATACCACGTGGTGCGGTTGGTGACAAAACGAAGCTTCAGATACCTCCATGTATTCTGCGAAGATGTGGCAGTATATCCCAGGAAAAAGGAGGCTTCTTCACCTGCGGATAGCGATATGGAAGGGATTGTGCCGCATTGTACGGGTTTTCCGTCTTCCTCCACACACCAATACAGGGTCAAGTCTTCCAGTGAGGTAAAAGCACGTGTGTTGCGCAGAAGAATGTGCCCGTCTGCTGTAGCGGGCATAAAAGCACGCACAGGGGCAATGACCTGTTTCAGTTCCAATAGACCGGTGTGTGGGGTACGATCCGGATATACAAGACCGTCTACGCAGAAATTTTTGTCATTGGGGTACTCTCCAAAGTCCCCTCCGTATAGGTAATGGGTAGAGCCTGTTTGGTCGGGCATGGCGACTGCGTGATCGGTCAGTTCCCATACACAACCGCCAAAGTGTGCATCGTTGGCGTAAATTTGCTCCCAATAATCATACAGGTCTCCCGGACCATTGCCCATAGAATGGCTGTACTCGCACTGCATATAGGGTTTGTCAATGTCTGGGTTGTCCATAATTTGCTGCACAATCTGCAGATTGCGATACATTGTGCTGTAAACATCCACACAATCGTAATACGGGTTGCCCGGCTGGATTTGCTCGTAGTGTATCGGTCGGTCATCCACTGAGCGGATGTATTCTGCCATACGGCGGTGATTTATGCCAAAACCCGATTCATTCCCCAGAGACCAAAAAAGGATGCTTGCATGATTCTTGTCGCGTTGCACCATGCGCTGTGCACGGTCCACAAAAGAGGCTTCCCATTCTGCAGACTCCGCTAATATATTCAGTTTGCCGTCCGCCTGAGTTCCGTGCGTCTCCAGATCTGCTTCTTCTATCAGCATAATGCCGTATTTGTCACATAAAAAGGCAAAGCGTGGATCATTTGGATAATGAGAGGTGCGAATGGCATTGATATTATGTTGTTTGCAAAGACGCAAATCGCGTAGCATATGTTCCAGCGGAGTTACATGTCCCAAAATAGGATCACTGTCATGCCGGTTAACGCCCTTACATTTGATCTTTTTACCGTTGAGCGTAACAACACGCCCTTGTATTTCAAGATGCCGAATTCCAATAGGATAGGCAATATATTCCTCTCCCATATGTAACAACAGACGATACAGATGAGGGGTTTCATCGCACCAAAGCTGCGGCTGGTCCAACGATATTGTAAAACAATTTTCTTGTGTTTCACCTTGTGCCTTGCAGGTGCCATCCGGTGCGTAGAGTGTATAACTGAGTGGCAAATCGCTTGTTTTATCCAGTGTGACGGAAATCTGTGCGTTGGAAAAGTCGGCACATAGACTTGAGCGAATTGTGAAATCCCGCAAATGCGCAGGGTCCCTCGCGAGCAAATACACCTCGCGGAAGATGCCGGACAGACGGTACATATCTTGGTCTTCTAAATAGGAACCGGTGCACCATTTGAATACCAAAACGGTAATCTCATTATCGTCCTGCGTTAACTGTTCCGTAATATCAAACTCACTCGTCATATGACTGACTTGACTGTATCCCACGAAACGACGGTTGATATATACATAAAAGGCTGCGTCAACCCCCTCGAAGTGCAAGAATATTTTTTTCCCTGCAAAACAGGTGGGGATGTGAAAACTACGCTGATACAATCCGCATGGTATTTCATTTGGCAGATGAGGCGGATTACACGGAAACGGATAATTGAAATTGGTGTATTGCGGCACATCATATTTCCCGATCGTTTGCATTTGCCAGTTTCCGGGAACGGCTATCCGATCTGGCAGCACAACATCCGATAGAACCGGGGGGAGCTCCTGTGCGCTGCCAAAATAGCCGAACGACCATTCGCCGCAGAGACTCAAAAAGCGTGTTGAAGTTTCTCGGTAAACATTATCACAAGCATCTGCACGGTCAAAGGGAATAAAATAAGTGTGCGGTGATTCGCAGCCGATATGCAGCGTTTCTAGGCTGCGATGATATGTGAATTCGTTCATGAAAATTCCTTTCTCTACGATAAAAAAAGGGGCTGCCGTTCGGCGGCCTCTTTTAATCGGTATTTATTACTTGACGTAATCGCCGTTTTCAAATACGTTTGCACGATAATCGCAGTTATGCATATGGCATCCAAAATCATTTGGTTTTGCCCACACAACCGCTTGATATATAATCTTTTGGACATGCTCGTTGTAGAAGGAACGGCAGGCTTCATGCCCGGGCTGGAAATAAAAGACTTTGCCACGGCCTCTGGTCCAGCAGCATCCACTGCGGAACACATATCCATGCTCAAACCAAGAAATGAAGACCTCTTCATCCGGCTGCGGAATCATGAACGGCTCTCCATACACTTCTTCAATACCCAGATCAATATGTTCCGGAATACCTGCGGCGATAGGATGTGCTGCGTTGATGGTCCAGATAATCTCTTTTTGCTCATCACTCCAAAGAAGCTTTCCGCTGCTGCCTACAATATAGCGGAAAGGTTTAGAGAAGTGTGCGGAATGCAGTGCGATAAAGCCCATACCGTCGTTATAAACACGGTCACGAATTTTAGAAGCAAGTTCTTCTGACACTTCGTGATGAGCCATATGTGCCCACCAAATCAAAACGTCCGTATCATTGAGCAATTCATCTGTCAAAAAGTTTGGCCCATGCAGTGTGGCAGTTCTTACTTCCAGGTCATCATGCGGATCCAGAAAAGATTTGATTTGTTCGTGGATTCCCAGCGGATAAATTTGGCGAATCGCCTCTTCCTGTACTTCATGAATATACTCGTTCCAAACAGTAACCTTTATTTTACCCATATTTTTGTTCTCCTTTACATTTGCAAAGAATCATAAGATACTCTCATTATACAGACGGATCGTGCAAATGTCAACAAAATCCTGAAGAAAAGAGCACGAGTTGGCGATTTTTCGATTTGCCAGGGCGCAGGTACGGCAGTATTTTGCCCAGTGCATATAAAGCCCGTTCTTTACTGCATTTTTAACGTGCGGCAATTTGGAAACATGTAATCGGCAAACTCATAAATTTCTTTTCGAAAAAGGTGTCTTTCCCCTTGACAAATAAGGTGTTATTTAGTATAATTTTATACTGATCGATTGTGACGGAGAGGGGGGGATTCTGCGTGAAGCTGAATATGCTTCCGATTCTCAGCGGTGCGCAGAATGTTTTACCGATCGACTATGAACAGTCGGCGGAACAACTTCTTTCCGGCAATGACAGTTTTGTTTTTTCCGATGTAGTATTTGCATCTGCTGTGCATGTATATGGGCAGGTGCGCAATACTGCGGGGTATGCTTGTCTGCAGCTTTGCATTTCAGTTTCTTATGAAACGAGTTGCGCGCGTTGCCTTACGCCGTTACACCGCGAGGCGATGTTTACGGTAGAAAAGCCGATTGGGCAGAACGGCGGTACGTTTTCTTTGGCGCATGCGGAACACGCAGACGATTATGTTCTCATTGAGGATAACTGCATAGATTTGGATGTTCCCGTGCGGGAACAGATCGAAGCAGATTTTCCTATGCGGCATTTGTGCCGAGAAGATTGTGCCGGGCTTTGTGTCCACTGCGGAAAAGACAAAAATGCGGGGGCGTGCACTTGCAGCACGCATGAGCAGGACCCTCGGCTGCAAAAGCTTGCCGATTTATTGCGGCAAAACGAAGTAGCGGAAAAAAGTAAGGGAGGAAATAAAAATGGCAGTACCGAAGAGGAAAGTATCGAAAGCAAGAAGAGATAAAAGACGTTCCAGCACCTGGAAGCTCGATGCGCCGACGCTGACCAAATGTCCGCAGTGCGGAAAGATGGTTTTGGCACACAGAGTTTGCAAAGCCTGTGGAACTTACGACGGTAAAGTTGTTATTGCAAAGGAAGCGTAAGCGGCGTCTGTTTTCCACAATCTCTGTATGGTTGTGCGGGAAGCCTCTGGGGGCTGTCTGACGGAACTGAAACAGTTCCGGTCGACAGTCCCGCTTTTGTATCGGACTTGGCTTGTCGCAGTAGGGCAAACATGCTGAAGGAGAGATACGCAAATGGTGAAGATTACGGGTGTCAAGGCGAATTCTCCGGCGGCGCACGCCGGTGTGATTCCGGGAGATTTGCTCGTATGTGTTGGGGACAAACAGATAACAGATGTACTGGATTACCAGTTCTATATGACGCAGAAAAATCCACGAATTACTGTGGAGCGCGCCGGTGTGCAACATAGAGTTTTATTGCGTAAAGGCACATATGATGATGCGGGCTTAGAATTTGCGACATTTCTTATGGATACGCATCACGCATGCCGCAATCGGTGTATTTTTTGCTTTATCGATCAGCTTCCCAAGGGCATGCGCAAAAGTCTGTATTTCAAAGATGATGATTCCAGGCTTTCCTTCTTGCAAGGGAACTATATCACGATGACAAATTTGTACGAAAAAGATGTTGAGAGAATTGTGCAAATGCATATGTCACCTGTTCGCGTTTCCGTACATACTACAGATCCTGCGCTGCGCGTCCGGATGATGCAAAATCCCCGTGCCGGAGAGGTATTGTCTTATTTGCGAATTTTTGCCGATGCGGGAATCGCACTGGATTGTCAAATAGTGCTTTGTAAGGGGTATAACGATGGTGCGGCACTTGTGCGAACCATGGAGGATTTGCAATCGTATTTGCCCGCACTGCGATCCGTTTCGGTGGTTCCGGCAGGTCTGACAAAATACCGCGAAGGGCTATGCCCGTTGGAGCCTTTTAATCGGCAGCAGGCAGCAGAAGTTGTTCAGATGGTTACGCAGACAGCGCAGAGGTGCTACGCACGTTGTGGGAGTCATATTTTCTATTGTTCGGACGAGTTCTATCTGACTGCGGGAACGCCGCTGCCGGATGCGGCATATTACGAAGATTTTTCACAGTTAGAGAATGGTGTCGGTATGCTGACAAATTTACAGCAGGAAATAGAACAAGAACTCCTTTTCCTAAAAGAAGATGAACACTTATCTTCTTTGCGGCATCACCGTACGGTAGCTACCGGGACGCTGGCGGCACCGTTTTTACAGCGGCAGGTAGAACGCCTTGCAAATTTGGCGCCCGGTGTGCAAATTGATGTGGTTGGCATTCGCAACGATTTTTTCGGGCACACGGTTACTGTTGCGGGCCTTGTGACCGGGCAAGATCTTGTAGCGCAGCTTTCTGGCAAAGAACTTGGGGATCGTGTCATTATTCCGGCGTGTATGCTGCGCCGGGATGCAGATGTGTTTTTGGATGATATGACGCTTGCACAGGCTTCTCAGGCTTTACAGATTCCGATTGTAACAAACGACGGAAGCGGTGCATCATTTTTGCATGCTTTGCTGTGCCCATGATTTGGCGTGCAAACAAAGGGTGAAGAACGGAGGAGTTTACATGGGAAAACCCGTTATTGCAATTGTCGGCAGACCGAATGTTGGAAAAAGCACTTTGTTTAACAAGCTTGCGGGGCAACGAATTGCAATTGTTGAAGACGTTCCCGGCGTCACACGAGACAGGATTTATTTTGAAGTGGAATGGAACGCACGGACGATGGTCTTTGTGGACACCGGCGGCATTGAACCGCGCAGCGAGGAGACAATTCCGCGGCAAATGCGCTTGCAGGCGCAAATTGCAATTGAAAGTGCGGATGTCATTGTGTTCATGGTGGATGCAAAGGCGGGATTGACAGCAGATGACCGAGAGGTTGGCATGTTTCTCAAGCGAAGTGGAAAGCCGGTGATAGTGGCCGTCAATAAGATTGACTCCATCGGTGCTCTCCCTATGGAATATTATGAATTTTTTGAGCTGGGTTTTCCAACGGATCCGATTCCACTCTCCTCTTTACACGGAACGGGAACCGGAGACCTTTTAGACAAGGTATTAGAGCTGATTCCAAAAGCAGATGAACAAATCGTGGATGGGGACTATATCAAAGTTGCTCTGATCGGAAAACCGAATGCCGGCAAAAGTTCTATGGTCAATCGCCTACTCGGCGAGGAGCGTATGATTGTTTCCGATATTCCCGGAACAACGCGTGATGCCATTGATACACGCTTTGAAAATGAATATGGAAAATACATTTTGATAGATACGGCCGGTTTGCGCCGGCAAAGCCGCGTGGAGGAACGCGTGGAGAAGTTCAGTGTGCTGCGTGCCAAGATGGCCGTGGAGCGTGCAGACGTTTGCTTAATCTTGATTGACGCTGCGCAGGGGATTACGGAGCAGGACGAAAAGATTGCCGGGTTGGCACATGAAGCCGGCAAGGCATCGGTTCTGGTGGTAAACAAATGGGATTTGATCGAAAAAGATAACCAAACCGTGAATGCTTTCACAAAAAAAATATATGATGCGCTATCCTATATGATGTATGCGCCGATTCTGTTTGTTTCTGCCAAAACCGGGCAACGGACGGAAAAATTGTTTGAACACATTAATTATGTGTATGGGCAGTCAATTTTTCGAGTGTCTACCGGTATGCTTAATGAAGTGCTGTCAGATGCGACGGCACGTGTACAGCCACCCTCTGATAAAGGAAAACGGCTGAAGATTTACTATATGACACAGCAATCGGTTGCCCCGCCGACCTTTGTTGTATTCTGTAACAATGCAGAGTTATTTCATTTCTCTTACCAAAGGTATCTTGAAAATCAGCTCCGTGCCGTCTTTGGTTTTCGCGGTGTTCCTATCCGTCTGGTGATACGGCAGCACGGGGATAACGAAACGCAAATTGTAAATCGGAAAGGCGGAACCGCGCAATGATGGAATGGCTCAGACAAATACGTTATATGGGGTTGTATGCCGCGTATTCTACCGATGGTACAGATGCCACGTTGTATTTGCTGTGTATTTTTGCCGGGTGTGTCATCGCGTATTTGCTTGGCAGCATCAACAGCGCTATTTTGCTTGTCAGGCTCAAATATCATGACGATATTCGGGCACATGGGAGCGGAAATGCCGGCATGACAAATGTGTTGCGGACATATGGTAAGGGAGCAGGTATTGCGACCCTTGGCTTTGATATGCTCAAAGCAGTACTCTCGGTTTGTATTGCCATGCTGCTTGCCGGGCAAAACGGTGGATATGCTGCAATGGTTTTCTGTATGCTCGGACATATGTTTCCGATTTATTTTCACTTTAAGGGCGGCAAAGGCGTTGCCGTTGCGGCCGCTTCTATATTGTGCTTGGAGCCACTCGTTTTTTTGATTGTCATCTTGGTATTTGCCGCTGTGGTTGCCATGACAAAATATGTATCTTTGGGTTCAATTATGGCTGCATTGCTGTATCCGTTGTTATTAAATCGCATATATTTTTTGCTGCATCAGGCGGATCCGGGGATATTTGTTTCGGGATTTTCTTTGCTTGCGGCATTGTTGGTTGTTATAATGCATAAAGACAATATCCGCCGTCTTTTGGCAGGAAAAGAATCTAAATTGAATTTGCGTCGCAAACCGTAAACGTTCGGAAAACGGCGGACCTGTTCAAAATCGACCAGGACGCCTTGCGTGATGTTCTGAGCAGAGAATCGATAGCAGTTTTGGCCGTGAGGTGTGTGAAATTTGATGGTAGGATGCCACCTTGCTTGGGACCTGGAACGCATAATGGATGATAGTTGGCTTCTCTGGCGTTTGGATGTACTTCTTAACCTTTTGTACATCGCTATCCTGCGTATGAACGTTTGCAGCAATTCCTGCTTCAGTTCGGGCATCTCGATATATGTTTTTGCTCGGCGGATGAATTCTTGCGTGCACATTTCCTGTGTATCCGGCCGGTTTGGCTTTTTCAGTTTTTTCTCCGTCTGCGTCTGTTTGCATTCGTTTCCCATTGTGTAGAACGCATCGGGGTATCGCCGCCGTATGCACTGCAGAAGAAGCATGCGTATTTATCCATATCTCCTTGCTTGCCGAGGCGGTCTTCTTCAGCACAGTGTCTTTGCACGATAGCAAAGGGCTTGCGGTTCATGATGGATTTCCGGATATTTTGAAAGTTGTGGATATTTGCAGGATTGTTCTTCCGCCTTTTTTCAGTTTGTCATACCTGAAATAGGTTTTGCAGTTCAACATATCTTCCCCACATATTCCTGATTGGATAGTATCTTGTAAACGGCGTTATGCGGCCAATGATACGGACAGATCAAATTAGGTTTGCCGCATGATTACCGCTTTCCGAAAGGCATATACGCTTGAGCGATTGTGGATAGTCTGTCGCAGATTTTTGCAATACCGATGCCACATGCATATATCTTGAAGATCTGTTTTGTAACAAGTGCAGTTTTTGGATCAGGGATATGTTGCTTTGGAGTTTCGGAGACTTTCATATAATTTGTATGAAACCGTTGCCATACCTTGTTCTTTGGCGTTCTGAACGGTGCAAATCTTGTGGCTGGCATCACGAGTGTAGAAGTGATTGAATACGTTTACAACTTTCATCGGCGAAACCGAAACAACATAAACGAAAAGATTTCTTTTCCCACTTGTATAAGAATCAAAATTTTGTTTTGTCACTCTGGGCATATCCACATATACATCCCCTCGCTTTTTCAACATGAAAAGCGAGGGGATGTATTTTAAGTTTATTCGGTTCTCAGTGCAATAACAGGATCTTTCTTTGCGGCTTTTTTGCGGGGAGAAGACCGCCGACAATCGTGATCAAAATACTGATTGCAATTAAAACGGCGGAAGATGTAAGCGGCAGTTGTGCTTCAAGTTCTGCAAGGCCGCTCAGTTTTTCGATAATGGAGTTAATCGGGATAAGTGCCAGCAATGATACACCGATGCCGAGCAATCCTGCGCAGCAGCCGATAATAAAGGTTTCTGCATTGAACACCTGCGAAATATTACGTTTGGATGCACCGAGTGCACGGAGAATCCCAATCTCCTTTGTGCGTTCCATAACCGAAATGTGCGTGATAATTCCGATCATAATGCAGGAAACAATCAGGGAAATCGCCACAAATGCAACCAGCACATAAGAAATGCCGTTAATGATTGTTGTAATGGAGGAAGTCAGCATTGCCACATAATCGGTATAAGTAATGCGGGTATCTTCATTTGCGGTTTCGTTGTACCTTTCGATACAATCGGCAATCGCATCCTTATTCTCAAAGCTGTCGGTATAAATGCTGATGGAAGCCGGAGCATCATAGCTTACCTTGCCAAAAGATTTCATATTGTCTTCGTAGGTCGATCCGGCAATGTATTCATCATATACTTTCAGTAGTATCTCTTGGTCTGGGTTATTTACGAGCCACCGGTCAAGCGCGGCCGCCATAGTCGTTTCATCCATTGCCATATTGCCCGCAGCCATTCTGTTTTGATTTGCCCCGGTATTACTTGCTTCGGAATTACTCGACGCGTAATACATCATCAGCTTGTAGAAAGACGCTTTTTCGGAAATGCCGAGAGAGCTTAAATATTCTTTTGCGTCATTTGCTCTTGCCTCATCATCGGGAGATTCAAATTTCATACCGGTCAGTACATTGATGTCTCTGTCGGCTTCCTGAGCTTTGATCACGGCGCTTTCATTTGTATAGGCAATCACATAATCTGTCAGCTTGGAGGTGTATGCTGCAGCGGTGGAAATGCTTGCGTTCGGTGCATCTTTTTTGGGACGGATTACACCGGTAATTTTCAATTCCACTGCGTTTGCAAGCAAATCTTCTTCGTTCAGCATGATG
This sequence comes from Eubacteriales bacterium, assembly GCA_034086705.1. Lineage (GTDB taxonomy): Bacteria > Bacillota > Clostridia > Oscillospirales > CAG-272 > UMGS1225. The sequence goes on from JAXDZV010000062.1 coordinate 28,030, forward strand.
TCTTCGATATAAGTAAAAGTACCGTTTTCATTTTCGATATAGTGATCGCAAGCGGGAACAAGATAAAAAGTATGGCCGCAAATGTTTTCATAGGAAAAACTGATTTCATCCGCTTCCTCACCGTTTTCAATTTTTTTGACAGCCGCTTCGTACTGTTCTTTCGTGATAAGACCTAACTGATAAAGTGTGCCCGCCGAGATACCGCTATTTTCGTTCAAAACAAGTATGATTTCGTTGTATTCTGCCGGCCAAGTACCGTAAAGAATATCATAACTGTCGGTGATTACCTGACCAACCGTTTTTCCGTCTGATCCTGCCATAAGCTCGGAGAAGTTAGCGGCACCGGTGGAAAAAACGCCGCCGAGGGCAGCCGATCCTTTGAGCTTATTCAAAATGCCTGCTTGTCCTTTATTGCCGGTCATCGGAGAAGCGGAATTTTCGATCTCGCTGTCGCTGTCTATCAGCTTTCCGTTCGCATCGTGAGAATACACACTGAAATTCACATCATAGGTGTAGATAATCCCATTTTCACCGAGATATTGCAAAATTTCGCTATCGGGACGATCGAGATACTTTTTAAATTCAGTCAGATTATTTTCCACAATATTGGAGGAAATCTTTTCGCTGGTTTCAATGTCCTTATAATCGGCATATACGCCGGTACGGTTTTCGTTTTCGGCTTTATTTTCGTCTCGTATCTCGCCCATGATTTCGCCGCGCATACCCATAACACCCGATACATCAATCGTTTCATCGCTGATTGTAATCGGATAGGAGGCCATTGTGTCTTTTTGAACATCTGCAATATAAGTGTTCATTCCCGTGGAAAGAGCAAGGATCAGAGCGATGCCGATGATACCGATGGAACCGGCGAAAGAAGTGAGCAGCGTGCGTCCCTTTTTTGTGCGAAGATTGTTAAAGGAAAGGGACAGTGCCGTAAAGAATGACATAGAGATTTTCTTATGCTTAATCCTTTGCACTTCTTTCACTGTTTCGCTGAAAGGATTGGTGTCGTTGACGATTTCCCCGTCCAGCAGTTTCACAATGCGGGTGGAATACTTTTCGGCAAGCTCCGGATTATGCGTAACCATAATGACCAGCTTATCCTTTGCGATTTCCTTTAACAGCTCCATGATTTGCAGGCTCGTTTCGGAATCAAGTGCGCCGGTAGGCTCGTCAGCAAGCAATATATCCGGGTTGTTGACAAGAGCACGGGCAATGGCAACACGCTGCATCTGACCGCCCGACATTTGATTGGGTTTTTTATGAATGTGATCGCCAAGCCCTACTTTTTTCAGCACGGAAATCGCCCGTTGCTTGCGTTCCTTTTTGGAAACGCCCGCTAATGTCAGCGCCATTTCCACATTGGCAAGCACGCTTTGATGGGGAATTAAATTATAGCTTTGAAATACAAAACCGATGGAATTATTGCGGTAGAAATCCCAATCCGCATCCTTATATTCTTTTGTTGAAACGCCGTTAATGACAAGATCCCCGCTGGTGTATCGATCAAGACCGCCGATAATATTGAGCATGGTTGTTTTGCCGGAGCCGCTTTGCCCGAGAATGGAAACAAACTCGTTCTTGCGGAACGAGATGCTGACGCCCCTTAAAGCGTCCTGCTTCATATCTCCGGTTATATAGGTTTTGACA
>JAXDZV010000071.1:0-15366 GCA_034086705.1 Eubacteriales bacterium
TTGGAAACGGTTCTTCTATCGCGGCGGTAGATGGCGGAAAATGTCTTGACACTTCTATGGGGGTAACACCTCTTGAGGGAATTATGATGGGAACACGCTGCGGGTCTATTGATCCTGCGATTGTGCCGCTGCTTATGAAAAAGGAGAATTTGACACCGGACCAGATTGATACGATTATGAATAAAAAATCGGGTATACTCGGCGTGTCACAAGTTACAAGCGATAACCGTGATATTGAAAACGGTGCAAAAGAAGGAAATAAGCGTTATCAATTGATTGAGTCAATGCTATGTCATCAACTTGTCAAGTATATCGGTGGATATGCAGCTGCAATGGGCGGAGTAGATGCGATTGTATTTGCCGGCGGTATTGGTGAAAATAACCCGCATTATAGGACAAGAGTTGCAGAGAAGCTTGCATTTCTCGGGGTCGGAATTGATGAGGAAAAGAATGCATTGCGGGGCGAAGAGATTGATATTTCTTCTCCGGATGCGAAGGTAAGGATGTTGGTTATTCCGACCAATGAAGAATTAATGATCGCAAAAGATACCTACCAGATTGTAACGCACTGCTGAATAGCATATAAGTACTGGAGCGAAGTAAAATAGGAAACGGAGGAAGAGAATTGCTGTGGCTGCAATTCTCTTCTTTTTTAAAGATGGAAATACTAAATGGGCTTGCTGTTCACTTGCAAGCAGATGTATATGAGCGAATCCGCCGAGACGGCCGCCCTGTTGTTATGTACGGTACAGGCAACGGCGCTGAGAAAGCGCTTTGCCAGCTTGCAGCACGCGGTATTGCGGTGCAAGATTTTTTTGCAAGTGATTCCTTTGTGCGTGGACAATCCTTTTTAGGGCGTCGTGTTTTGACATTTAGCGAAATTTGTCGGCGTTATCGCGATTTCATTATTGTCCTGGGATTTGGGTCCGATCGAGCTGAAGTACTTGAACGCTTTGCAACGTTAGATGCGCAGTATACTGTATATGCTCCGGACTTGCCGATAGCTGGCGAAACGGTTTTCGACCGTGCATTTTATACCAAAACCTATTATCAGCACACACAGGCTCGTGCGCGACTGGCAGATGCCCCATCGCGTGCTTTATTTGACGATATAATTGCATATCGGCTCAGTGGCAGCATTCGGACGTTGCTCAGGGCTCCGGCTGGGCACTGGAGCGAAGATCCTCGTTTACCAGAGCAGATTACCTCTTTTGCGGACTTTGGTGCATATCACGGAGATACCATACAAAAATTGCTTACTCGGTATCCGGATGCACAAAGTGTTTTTGCAATGGAACCGGATCCGCGCAGTTTTGCAAAACTGAAAAAATACTGCCAGACGCTTGGTTGCAAAGTTAAGCTTGCTTGTGCGGCTGCATGGAGCGAGCAGGGGGAGGTTTCTTTTGCCTGCGGCGGCGGGCGCAGCGCTGCTGTGGTACAGCCTGGAATTACCGTTTCTCATGTATCTACTGTGACATCATCTGCAGCCCTCTCTCCGGATTGCTTTTGTGCAGGTGCGAAGATATCTTTGCTGAAATATGATGTGGAAGGGGCAGAGTATGCGGCGCTGTGTGGAAGTATCGAAACAATACGGCGATGCAGACCGGTGCTTGTAGTCAGTGCATATCACCGACCGCAGGATCTTTTTGTGCTGCCTGAGTTGATTGCTTCCATGGGGGTTGCCTATCGCTACTATCTTCAGCGAGACCGTTCAGTTCCCGCGTGGGACATTCAGTATCTTTGTATTCCTGAGGAGGCCGACATATGAAACAGACAACTCTATGTTATATACTGCGGCCGGATGGTGCTATTCTGTTAATGCACCGTACGAAAAAGCGTGACGATCCAAATGCAGGCAAATGGATTGGAATCGGTGGTAAAATAGAACCTGGAGAAACTGTGCAGGAATGTTTGTGCAGAGAAGTTTTGGAAGAAACAGGCCTCGTTTTGCAAAGATATCAATACAGGGGTATTGTAACATTCATTTCAGATTGCTATGAAACGGAACGGATGCATCTGTTTACGGCAGACCGCTATGACGGCCGGTTATGTGATTTTTGTACAGAGGGAGAACTTCGATTCGTATTCCCTACACAGATGTGTCAACTCCCAATGTGGCAGGGGGATATGGTTTTTTTGAAGCTTTTGCAGCAGAAGGCTCCTTTTTTCTCTTTAGAATTAATATATCGCGGCGAAATGCTTGACCGTGCAATCTTGAACGGAGAGGAATACATATGGAAAAGCTGTTGATCAGTGCGTGTCTGCTCGGGTGTACCTGCCGGTATGATGGTGCATCACGTCCTCTTACTCCTGCGTTGCTGGAAGCGTTGCGGCACTGTTTCCTCTTATATCCGGTTTGTCCGGAACAGGCAGGTGGCTTACCGACGCCCAGGCTGCCATGTGAGCGACAGGGGCGAGCTACGGTGTCCAACTATGATGGAGAGGATGTGGGGGCTGCTTATGCTAAGGGAGCAAGAGCGGTATATACGCTCTGCTGCCGGCTTGGGTGTTCTGTTGCGTTATTTAAAGAACGCAGCCCTTCTTGCGGCGTTAATTTTTGCTATGACGGTAGTTTTTCCGGCCGGCTCATACAGGGAGAGGGGATAACCACACACCTTCTCCGAAGTGCCGGAATTCAGGTATACAGTGAAGAACAGATTTTCTCATTTTTATCTGATAGGAGGCTTACACACGCAGTTTACACGCCAAAGCCGAAGTTTTTCGAAAGGAAGATGAATTATGAACTTAATACCAAACAGGCAGATATATGATACAGGAAACTACTTTTGTACCTGGGGTACGCAGGGAGAGTGGTATCCGCCAGATCCTTCGCTTCCGACGGATGGCTGTGTTCGGCAGCGAAATGGCATTGATCAGCGCTATTTGTTTGCAGAAGATGGCGTTTTGAAAACATTTCCGGAAGAAATACGGCAAGATTTGCTGGTTTTGTTAGATGACGGATGGGATGTGCCGTATGGGACGCATAATCCACGGCAAATGCATCTTTTTGGGTCAATTTGTCCGGATCCACAGCGTTTTTCGAACTTTGGTGATACACCGCAACAGCGTCTTTTCGGGTTGAGCCGGAGTGTGCGTGAATCTGGTTTTGCAGGCCTTGGGTTGTGGATCGCAACACAATATCCCCGCTCTTCCAATACATGTATGCCTGTCGAAGTGTTTCGACGGCATTTTGAGCAAGCGGCGCAGCGGTGTGCAGAGGCTGATGTACGGTATTGGAAGGTTGACTGGGGGTGGGACAGCCATGAATATATGTATCGGCAGATTATCAGTCAGGCAGCGCGCCAATATGCACCGCGTGTTCTTGTAGAGCAGACCAGTGTGATTGATCCTTTGGCGGTACAACCGCAAGATAAACAGACGCCGCAGTACCAAAAAAGGCTGAATACGATTTATGATCTTTTGCCGATCAGTGATTATTTTAGGACATATGATGTGATGGAACCGTTTGATTATGTCTCTACGCTGATGCGCCTTGCGGTTTTGTTTGCAAAACCGAGCCCCTACGAAATGAGCGGGTATCGCTGCATTCCGAATGTGGAACATGTGGCGCCGATTGGGGCAGTTTTAGGGTGTTCCTATGGGTTAATGCATCATCCAATGAAAACATCACAGCGGCTTTGCGAAATGATACGTGCGCTTCATTGGCAGCGTTTTGCGCCTCCATTTGGGTTGCATCGCTGCATAAATATATGCAGTGCTGAAACGCTGACTGACACATGGTTATTTCGAGAAGATCCCCATATCTGGCCGTATTATGGCGGTTCTATCAAGGAACAAACCGCACCTGCACGATTTTCCCGCGGGGCACCTTTGCCGCAAGTGCATACGGAAAATACGGGGATTGCGCCGTTTGTTGCTGTCAGTAAGCATCCGGACACGGGTGCCTATGCGGTTGGTACCTTTCCGCGCACGTTGCAAGATAAGCATCAGGTGTTTCTGCCGGCTCAGGTCCAAGTATTTGCAGTCGATGCATATGCTCCCGTCGGTATTTTCGGTATATTTGACAAACTGACGCTCGTATTTGACCGGGAAGTTGCGGAGAAGCGAATCTTGGTGCAAGATCTTGCAGACTGGCAGGCGCACGATGTTACAGAACAGGTCAGTATCCAGGGGAATAAGCTTTCCTTGCCCGGTACTTTGTTGACAACATTGGGAAGCACAGCAAACGGCCCGCAAGACTTATCTGCGCCTGGAATGGTTTTGCGCCTGGTTTAATAGCGGCGGCTTATTGAAATTCGGAAAATACATAGTGCAAAGGTTCGTTTTCGCTCAAAATGGAGTGTGCTATTGCATTTGCGGTGCTTTTATGATAAAATGACTTGGCGTTCAGTATGGTAAATATTATAAAAAATTTTGCTTTTAAGGACCATCGGTCATGATTTTTTCATCCTATAAATTTATTTTTTGCTTTTTTCCTCTTGTATATGCTGTTTTTTGCTTTCTGCGTATGTGGAAACGCACCCGGTTGCTTAAAATCTGGCTGGTGCTGGCTTCCTTTGTCTTTTATGCAATTGGGCAACCGGATTTTTTTGTGATATTTTTGGCCTCTGTTCTCTTTAATTACCTTTTGGCTTACTGGATGGCAAAACACAGCGGACATGCAAAGTTTTGCAAGTTCCTTATGGCATGTTCCGTCATTGAAAATATCGGGCTATTGGTATATTTTAAATACACAAATTTTATCCTGCAAAATTTTAATCGGATTTTTGATATCGATATTCCACTGCTTTCTTTGCTCTTACCGATTGGCATTTCTTTTTTTACTTTTCAAATTCTTGCATTTACGGTTTCTGTTTGGCGCAAAGAGATTCCATGCCCAACGCTGTTGGATTATTTGCTTTTTATCACGTTTTTTCCGCAGCTGATCGTTGGTCCGGTAGTGCTGCATCAGGAATTTCTGCCGCAAATACAGAAAAATAGTCTTTTACAATACGATCCGAGTGATATTATGCGCGGCATTTTGTTGTTTTCAATCGGTGCTGCGAAAAAAGTTCTATTGGCAAATCCCATGATTCAGTATGCTACGGCTTTTTATACATCCGATATTTCGCTTACTACATCTGCACAGGCCTGGCTTGCTGTGGTATGCTTTACGTTTGCATATTATTTTGATTTCTCCGGGTATATTGACATGGCGCGAGGGCTTGGGATGCTTTTCGGTATACGCTTGCCTGTGAATTTTAATTCGCCATATAAGGCGGAAAACTTTGCGGATTTTTGGAGGCGCTGGAACATAACCATTTCACGATTTTTTGACCAGACGGTTTTTGCACGAATTTTCCGATTCGGCGACGGCATTCCTCGTCTGCTACTTGCAACGTTTGCTACTTTTTTGGTATCGGGTATCTGGCATGGAGCATCCTGGCATTTCATTATCTGGGGACTTGTCAACGGCTTTTTGGTTGCTGTTTCACATCTCTTGACATTGTATCGTATCAAGATTCCCAAAACACTTGGCTGTGCAGTTACATTTTTTGTGATGATGCTGGTTCGCGTTTTGTTCGATGCAAATTGTATGACAGATGCTTTGGCTGTCTACCGCAAGCTCTTTTCTTTTACCGGAGATATTTCTGGACTGCTAACTTTGTGTCGAGAGAACTTATCACTGTTGTTTGTTGTCGCGCTTTCTGCTGGAATTTGTTTTTTTGCAAAAAATTCCAATGTGCTTTGCGGCGGTTTGGATGCTTTGGATAAACCGGTTATCCGCATCAGACATATCGTTTTTGCAGCAATTTTGTTGGTATTCAGCATTGTGAGTATGTCTTCGGTTTCCACCTTCCTGTACTTTAGTTTCTAATTTTAAATGCGAGGCTTGTATGAAGAAAATAAAAAAGCGGATGTCATTGCCAAAACAGTTGCTTATTTTCTTTGGCACTTGTTTTTTGTGTGCGCTTTTATACGCCGGCTTTAATATGTTGGTTGATCCGTTTGGGGTATTTGGCGATGCATTTTTCGATTATTATGCGTATAATCTGACGCAGAATCCACGTGTGGCAAAGATTGCTTATCTTGATCAGCATCATGCGGAATATGACTCCTATATTTTCGGGTGTTCCAAAACTTCTTCGTATCCGGTATCTGAACTCAACAAATATTTGGATGCAAACTTTTATAACATGTTTGCCTATGGCGGCGATTTGTATGATATAGAAAAAATGGCGAGCTATGTATTGGACCACTATCAGGTGAAAAACCTTGTGCTTGCCATGGGGCCGGAAGCTGCATATCTTTACAACCGCGAATCAGATCCTCTGAAAGATAATTTGCATTGCAAAGTGGATGCGGACATTAACCCCCTTCTTTTTTATGCTAAATACTTTTTTTTGCATCCTGCGTATGCTATGGATAAGTTGCAGGCATATGCCGAAAAAGATTCGATTTATGATGAAAACGGTATATTTGATGTACAAACCGGTGCATATAACAAACTCAAGCGAGACGCAGTTCAAATTTCGGATTTGGAACAGTATTACAAAACGATGGAAGGCTCTATGTTTGAAATTACACATACGCGTAAGCTTTCTCACATTGACGAAGTTGTTGCCTGTGTTGCATCGATAAAAGCACGCTGTGATGCCTTGGGAATCCGATTTATTTTGATAGGCTCTCCAATGTATGATGCGGAGATTGCGTGCTACGCCCAGGAAGAGATCGAGCAACTATGCGAAAAGTTGTGCGAAATTACGGAGTTTTATAATTTTTGGGGATACAACACCTTCTCCCATGATGTGCGCTATTTTTATGATGGTTATCATTTTCGAAACTGCGTAGGGAGCGCCGCGCTGGCGCGCATTTTTGAAAATGAGCAGGTATATGTACCTGCTGATTTTGGCCGTCTTTCCACGTGTGAAAACATTCAGGAACAGTTTGTACAAATGTTCGATGCAAATGCATCAGCCGATGTGCTTGCAAAGCGCGTTCCGATTTTAATGTACCATGCTTTAACTGAAGATCCCGCACAGGTCAGCGATACGGTTATTTCCGTAGATACCTTTACATCTCAAATGCAGGCAATTGCACAGGCGGGTTATACTGCTTTATTTTACGACGATTTGCGTGCTTTTGTTCAACAGGGAACACAGCTTCCTGAAAAGAGCATATTAATTACGTTTGACGATGGCTATGAAAGTAATTTGTCGCTGGCTGCTCCTGTTTTGGAGAAATACGGTTTGCGAGCAACTATCAGCGTGATTGGTGTGAGCGTTGGGAAAGATACTTATAAGGACACACAACAGAAGATATATCCGCATTTTGCGCTGGAGCAGGCATTGCCCTATATTAGTACCGGTGTAGTCGATATTCAGTCGCACACATACGATATGCACAACAATGAGTTGGATACAGATTTCCGCGATGGTGTGCTTCCCAAACAGGGTGAGAGCCAAGCGGCCTATGCAAAAGCCCTCAGGGATGATTTTAGCCGTTCGAAAGAACAAATTGAAACGGCTTGTCATACGGAAGTATTTGTGATTACCTATCCGTTTGGAAAATACACACAGAATTCGGAGATGGTATTGATGCAGAGCGGTGCGCAGGTCAGCGTTGGGGTAGAAAACGGTATCAATGAATTGTTGAAGGGAAATCCGAATTCACTGCGTCAGCTTCACAGATATCATGTCACAGAGGCGCTGACGCCGCAGGCGTTGCTTGCCGTGTTGGAAGAATATCGTTAAGGAGGAAGATAAGCATGGATACTTGCCAGAAGATTCTTACATTTTTTATTGAGGAAAAAAAAATTTCCGGCATTACGCCAGATACGGATCTATTTGCCGGCGGTTATGTCAATTCGCTTTTTGCACTGGAGATGGTTCTTTTTTTGGAAAAGACATTCAGTATCAAAATTCCACGTAAAGAGATGCGACGTGAAAACTTTACAACGGTGCAAAGAATGGCAGATTTGGTAGAGCGGGTACAGGGATAATGACACAGGAAGAAAAAATTAAATGTCTGATAATAGATCTGGATGAAACCCTATGGGAAGGTGTACTTTCCGAGGGGGGAGCGCATACACTGCGACCGGGAATGCGAGAACTTTTAAATACGTTAGACAGTCGGGGAATTCTTCTCAGCATCGCCTCTAAAAATGAATATACAGCCGCAATGGCGCGTTTGCGCGATTTTGAATTGGATTCTTACTTTCTATGCCCACAGATTGGGTGGGGAAAAAAGTCGCAATCTGTTTTGCAAATTATTTCCGATTTAGGAATCAAAGCGGAAAATGTGGCATTTTTGGATGATAGTCCGTTTGAACGAGATGAAGTTGCTTTCAGCGTGCCGCATGTGCGTGTGTTTGATGCCGCCCAAGTAAATCTCCTTGCAGATATGTCGGCTTTTATCCCGACATTTATAACGGAGGATGCGAAGAACAGACGTGCTATGTATCGAGCAGATTTTGCGCGTCGAACTGATGAAAAAGCGTGGAGCGGGTCTGAGGAGTCCTTTTTGCAAACCCTTAATATGCATCTGAATATCCAGCCCGTTACAGAGCAAGACTTACGCCGCGTGTATGAGCTGACAGTTCGTACGCATCAGCTGAATTCTACCGGTTATACGTATGATTATGATGAATTGGTCCGCCTTGTACAATCGCCTACGCATATTTTCCTGATCGCTTCACTGACCGATCGCTACGGAGATAGTGGGAAAGTTGGTCTGCTGCTTTTGGAGAAAACGGATGCTTTGCGAATCAAACTTCTGATTGTATCCTGCCGTGTCATGTCTCGTGGCATTGGAACCGCTCTGCTTACCAAAGCTATCCGGCTGGCTGCAGATCTACATATGCCCCTATTTGCCGATTTTATGGAAACAGAGCACAACCGTATTATGTATATCACTTATAAACTTGCCGGATTTCATGAAACAGATGTTGCAGCCACGGGACCGGCGCTTCTGCTGCGCTACGAAGGAAACGACTGTGTTCCATACGCGCCGTATCTGACGGTGACCGGCGGTTAATTGCCGGTGTTGATACTTTGTCAAAAAGGAGCTATGGTTATGCGAAAAAGATATGAAGCAGTCTTGCCGCCCGGATATACTGCTGTGTATACAGTGGATGCGACACGGAAAAAAACAGCGGTCCTATTGAATCTCGCCGGAGCAGGGATTATGGTGTTATCCATGCTGATCGGATATTTGCTGATTCAACCGCACAACTTTTTGGGTGAGTTCTCTTTTTTGCGCAGTATTCTTGTCCCTGTCTTTATCGTTGTATATCTCTTTTTACATGAGCTACTACATGGTCTTGCGTATAAAGTGTTGACTCGGAAAAAGCTCTCATTTGGACTTACTCTATCCGTTGCCTTTTGCGGTGTCCCGAATATTTATGTGTACCGCAGCACTGCGCTGCCTGCATTGCTGTTGCCTTTTCTCGTTTTTCTTCCAATATTTCTTCTGCCGGCAGTGTTTTGCTCGGACCCTTGGGATCAGATGTGCGGCCTTCTGCTGCTTAGCCTCCATCTTGGAGGTTGCTGCGGCGATTTATATGATACTGCTTTGTTCCTCTTTCGTTTCAAGGACTCGCAAACTTTGATGTTGGATACGGGACCGCAGCAAACATTTTATTGTAGAATAATTTCTGCTGACTAGACAAATTGTTGAGGTTGAAAAATGGCAACGTTGTTGCAGTATTTATATTGGCGTGGTGATCTGCCATTTGAAGCGGCAGCTTTTAACGAGGTGGATGCTGCAGTTTTAGCGCGTCTTTCATATCTGCCACTGGAACGCGTTATGGCTGCTGTGGATACGGAAGACGAAAAACCAAAGAGCATGTCGATATCTGATGCGATGCATGCCTTGTCCCAAATCCCGCAAGAACAGCTGCATTTTTTATGGAAAGACGATCCCAAGCTGATTCGTGCGCTGTTGGATAGCCACCGGTTTGGGGAACTCGAGCTGATTGCTTTTGCCCAAAAATTTGATATTCCGACGCAAACACAGTTTGCAGTGGTTTCTATTCGATTGCCGGAACATAAAATCTATGTTTCATACCGCGGCACGGATGATACATTGGTTGGCTGGCAGGAAGATCTGAATATGGGATTTACTTGCCCGGTGCCTGCGCAGGAATTGGCAGTAGCTTATTTGGAAACATTGGCTGCTGTAGACACTACGGCACGATTAATTCCGGGGGGACATTCTAAGGGAGGAAATCTTGCCGTGTATGCGTCTGCTTTTGTTTCTCCTGCTTTACAGGAACGGGTGGAGGTCATTTATAATTTTGATGGACCCGGATTTGTTGATCAGGTTCTACAGGCGCCCGGATATATGGCGATTTGCAACCGAGTGCAGACGTTTGTACCGCAAACTTCAATTGTGGGTATGTTGCTTGGGCATCAAGAAAAACATACGATTGTGCACAGCATACAAAAAGGCGTGATGCAACATGATCTGTATTCTTGGAATGTTCGGCGCGATGGTTTTGTCTGTTTGCAAACTGTTGATAAAACCAGCCGCTTTATTGATACAACGCTGAAGGATTGGATGGCAAATATGGATACCGAAAAGCGCTCGCAGTTTGTTGAGACGCTTTACACGGTTCTGTCGGCAACTGGTGCTAAAACGATTGGTGATCTTTCGGAAAACTGGTTTTCATATGCAAGGCGCATACTTCGGAGTATTCGCGATCTGGATGAACCCACACGCCGTGCTACCTCCAAAGTTTTAAGGCAGTTACTTCGTAGCACAAAAACCGGTTTGGCGCAGATAAACGAAAAGGAAACCGTGCAAAATATTGCAGAGCCTTTGGAGTAATCCGCAGGCTCTGCTTTTCTTGTGCAGCCAAAAGTTCATGATTCATTCACAATTCCTTGGCAATAATATGGTATACTGCCTGTGTGTGCATTTGCATGCAGATTTAAATAGGAGATTCGTTATGAACCGTCAGTTATCACCGTTTGAAAAGAGACAAGCTGAAAAACAGCGGTTGGCAGCACGGCGTAGAGCCAGACAGCGTAAACGTTTGATCGGCTTTTTTGTGCTTTTCCTTGTTTTTGCGGTCTTTGTAACGGCTGTTGTATTTATAATCCGTTCGGTAAGCTGGGATGCTCTTTTCGGGCAGGTCGCACAGAAAGGACGATCCCCAAGTGATGGTAATCTGCTATACGGGCCGGAACTTTCATATTATGACCCTTTGGAAGCGACGACTGAGTATGTTACTGTACCGCATGATGCAATTTATCAAGGAGAGCTTATTTTAGTAAATGCAAAGACCCCATTTCATTTTGAACTATGGGAAGAGCCTTGTTCTGTATACGATTATAAAACTGCGAGTTATTCTGTACGGGATAAGAACATTCGTCTTTCCCGTACGACCATTGATGCATTGAATCGGTTTTTCGATGCATTTGCGAAGGCGACAGGCGTTAATGATCTGATGATCAACAGTGCGTACCGTTCCAAGGAAGAGCAGCAACAGGTATGGGATGATTATCTCAGAGACTATGGTGAAGAATACACCCGCCAATATGTCAGTGTTCCGGGATTTAGTGAACACCATAGTGGTCTTGCGATGGATGTAGCAACGTATAATGCGCGTGGTATTACTGCTGTTCGAAATGAAGGCAGCTACGCTTGGCTGTATGAAAATATGGCGCAATATGGGTTTATTCTCCGGTATCCTCAGAACAAAACAGTGCAGACCGGTATTAATTTTGAATCGTGGCATTTCCGCTATGTTACCATACCACATGCATTGTTGATCAGTGAACAGAATTATTGTCTTGAAGAATATCTTGACTATATCCGGATTTATACCTATGAAGGGGCGCATGCCAAGGTTTCTGCTGCAGACGGGACAAATTATGCGATTTATTTTTACGAAGCAACGGATGCAGTGCAGCAGCAGATACCGGTGCCTAAAGGTGTGACGTATCAGATTTTGGGCAACAATACAGACGGTTTTTTAATTTCCTATCAAGTTTTAGCATCCGTACAGGAAGGGCAGTCATGACATCGCAAAAACGGTATACAGCCGCGGTGCTTACCCTTGGCTGTAAAGTCAGCCAGTATGAAAGCCGCGCAATTGCACAGGCATTTGAAGCACAAGGTTTTCTGTTAACTGAAAGAGCATGTGAAGCAGACTGCATAGTGATTAATACCTGCACAGTGACTGCGGAAAGTGACCGCAAGTCCAGACAGTTATTGCACCGTGTACGGCGTGAAAATCCGGAAGCGTTTATTGCTGTGACCGGTTGCTATGCACAAGCTGCGCCGCAGGAGATTGCGTCCCTTGCTGCAGCAAATTATATTTGTGGCTCCCGCAATAAGCTTTCTGTGGTTCCTCAGGCGGTTGCCTTTCTTGCCAATCGGCAGGTATATACCCCTGCGTGTGCGGTCTATGAACCGGATACCCTTCCATTTGAACCGATGCAGCTTTTCAGCTCGGAGAGAACACGTGCTTATGTGAAGATTGAAGATGGCTGTGAGAATCGGTGCAGTTATTGCGCGATTCCTTCAGCGCGCGGCTGTGTGGTTTCCAAGCCTTTAGATGCTGTGTTGCGTGAGGTATCGGGTTTACTTGAGAGCGGATATCGTGAAATTGTTTTGACAGGAATTGAAGTGGCTTCCTGGGGAAAAGACTTTCCGAAAACGATGCACCTGGCTGACCTTTGTGAGGCTGTAGATAATTTACCGAAAATGCAGCGAATGCGCCTTGGTTCTCTGTATCCTTCCTATTTGCGTATGGACGTTATTAAGCGGCTTGCCTCGCTTTCTCACCTTGCCCCGCATTTACATCTTTCGGTGCAAAGCGGTTCAGACAGTGTGCTGCGCCGCATGCGACGTCGGTATACGGCGCAGGCCGTCTTGCAAACTATGGAGCAGTTACGTTTGCTGATTCCGCATATCATGTTTACTGCGGATCTTTTGGTTGGTTTCCCGGGAGAAACAGAAGAAGAATTTCAGCAAACTTTGTCATTTATCGATGCTGCATCTTTTTTGCATATACATATATTTCCGTATTCGCGTCGCAGAGGCACAATAGCGGCCGATATGCCATCTCAGCTGACTGCGCAGGAAAAGGCGCGGCGTTGCCATATTGCTGCGGAACATATGACAATAGCACGCGATCGGCTTTTGAACAAAGAATGCGGTGCTGTTTACCCCGTATTGTTTGAGAGCTGCCTCCACGGTGAGGCCGTCGGGCATACCCCCTCTTTTTTGGAAGTACATGTAAAAACTACGCAAGATATTCATAACTGTATTTCCCCGGTTCAACTGCAAACGCAGGAGAATGGTGTTTTTTGGGGGGAATTTTCCAGTGAACTTGCTTTCTAAAAACGGAGGAAAGTAAAATGAGAAGGAACCGCCCCAGACGTATTGATATTTTTCGAATTGTTGTAATGCTGATATGTATAGCTGTATTTATATACAGTGCATCGCAAATTTTTCTGTATTTGCGCATGACTTTACAAGAAAAGAAAAACCAGCAAAATTTGCAAAAATACCGGCCTGAGATTACAAGCAACACAAGTGATACGATGGAAGAAACAGGCACACAAGAGCAGAGTCCGCAGCAGTTGCCAACCGATGCGCAGCAGAGCTTGTTTTCTTTACAAACTGTAAATGAAGATTTGATTGGCTGGTTGTATTTGCCGGATACACGTATCGATTATCCGGTGTTACAGGGAAAAGACAATGATTTTTACCTCACCCATGATTTTTACCGTCAATTTCTGAAATCCGGTTCAATTTTTATGGATTATCGCTCTACGGAGCAAGATTTTCATAGAATTATTTATGGGCATCATATGAAAAACGGAACAATGTTTGCAGATGTACAAAATTGCAGGGACGAGGCTTTTTTCCGTGCACATACGCGCGGTTATTTTACAACATTTGCAGGGCAATTTGAAATTGAGTTTTTTGCATTTTTGATTGTTCCATCCGGTGCACCGATCTATACGCTTTCATTTGCAGATACCCATGCTAAACAGGCATTTTTAGAGTATATTGCGCAAGAAGCTATGTATTGTACCGATACAAATGTAACAGAGCAGGACCAATTGATTTCTCTGTCTACCTGTACATATGAATTTGAAGATGCACGTGCTGTGTTGGTCGGCAGGATTGTGCGCTGAGTATTTTGCATCAATCCATGTTTGTGCTTTATATTCGGAGGGAATGCTTTAATGAAGGAGCAAATGGCAGACCATAGCGGCATACTGCGAGCAAAAGAGTTGCTTGTCAAAGCACGGGCAAATAGTTTTATGTCTGTGCATCCGTTTTATTTCGGCAAAACGGTTTTGATTACCGGAGCAGGCGGCAGTATTGGAAGCGCACTTGCTAAGCAAATTGCCGCTGCAATGCCGAAACGTTTGATTTTGTTGGACCATAATGAAAACGGCGTATACGATTTGCTGCAAGACCTGTATATGGAGTATGGGCATGTAGAATGGATCTGTCCTGAGATTCTTTCTGTATGTAATGCAGTCGGTCTGGTGTCAGTATTTTTGAAATATCAACCGCAAATTGTATTTCATGCTGCAGCGCATAAGCACGTTCCGCTGATGGAAGCAGCTTGCTGTGAAGCAGTTCAAAACAATGTGATCGGAACGTTAAACACGCTTACAGCGGCTCAAAAAACATGTGTGGAACGCTTTGTTTTGATTTCAACCGATAAAGCTGTGGAGCCGTATGGTGTGATGGGGGCAACCAAGCGAGTTTGTGAGCTGCTATTGCTAGCCAGTGCATCTCAATCTCCAAACGGCGCGATTTATTGTGCTGTACGTTTTGGAAATGTAACACAGAGTGCAGGTTCGGTTCTGCCGCTTTTTGAATTACAAATAAAGTCCGGAAAGCCATTGACCTTGACTGACCGACGCGCAACCAGGTACTTTATGAATACAGCGCAGGCAGTACAGTTGCTTGTTTCAGCTGGCGCTATGGCAAAAGGCGGTGAAATATTTTCTCTGGATATGGGAGAGCCTCTAAGAATATATGATTTGGCGATGGCACTTCTGCTGGAAAGCGGTTTGCCGGTCACAGAGGCTGAAAAACATATTGTGGAAACCGGCCTTCGGCCGGGCGAAAAATTGGAGGAAGTGTCGCTGCGAACCTCAGACGCTTTACCAACAGCGCATCAGGAAATTTTTTACATTTCTCCGACACCGCCCGATCTGCCAACGCTTCGCAGCGGAATACAGTGCTTGCAAGCTTCTTTACAGCGTTGGGATGCTGCGGCAGTGCGCAGCGAACTTTTTTCCATCTTATCGCAAGTGCAATAAACAAATCAAGGCGAAAAGTGCAAAGAAGCGCTTTTCGCTCTTTTTGTATGTATGGAAAGAAAGAAACTGTTGCCTGCAGATTCGGTAAATGAAAATATACGGCGGTACCCGTCGAAACATAGAA
>JAXDZV010000077.1:0-8986 GCA_034086705.1 Eubacteriales bacterium
AATTTCTATTTTTTGTTCTTTTGTCCATACTCGTTTCTTCTGCCCTTTTTTCATTTTGATACCTCCCATATATATTTTAGCATAAGAAAAAGGTAGATACATGGTGGTTTTCCACGTGTCTACCTTTATTTTACTATTGCATTTGACGGGTGGTTGTGATTAACATTGCTGAAATTCAGGAAACCATTTCTCGTGCGGCATTTGCACTGTTTTCAGCTGCTGTTCGCATGGTATATTCACTGACGTCTAAAATGGTTTCTCCGTCAATCTGTAAAGCGGTTGGCCGATCAAAGCATACTGTGACCTCTCGACCGGTCAGAATGGTAACAATTTTTTTCTTCTCAACATGGGTGCCTTTAAAAATCAACGGGAACGTCATCAAAGCCTGCAATTTGCTGTTTGCACGGTAGACCATGGTTGAGATAGAGCCTTCGGTGTTCAGACGGTTCTGGGTCGGCGTTGGCATCATCCCGCCGCCGTAAAATCTGCCATGCATTGTCGGGGCAAGCCAAACATGGTCAAACGTGTGCGTTACACCGTCTACCGTAACGGTGGCATTGGTTGGCTTGTAGTGAAACAGAAGCCCCTTGATAGCAATGAAGGTATAATTCACCGGTTTATCCGAGCTGGCACGCTGCTTGTCTCCGACTTCACAGCAATATCCGTCAATTCCGTAACCAACACCATTCAACACGCGATACTGCTTGCCTTTTACCGTGACTGTTGGCAGCCCTTTGAGATATTGGCCGATTTCCACCGGCTTTTCGAGCGGAGTTCCGCCGATATCATGTAGAAAATCGTTGCCGCTACCGGTGGCAAAATACAGAATTCTTTCCGGCAGCGCAATGTGCTTGGTATCGTTGATGAACCGATTCAAAGTACCGTCTCCGCCACAGAGCACTAATGTATCTGTTGCATCCATCCCAGCAAAGAACATTCCGTAGTCGAGTATTTTTGTCATGTCGGTATAACAGCATGTTCCATCGGTTAGAAAAGGTTCTGCCAATTTGCAGTCCTTCGCGCAACGCCCATTTCCTGCAAAGGGATTGAATAAAATATGATAGACCATAGGATGCTCCCCTTCTGATAATTTCAAACTGACTGTCAGTATAACATGTTTTCTGAAATTTTGCAATCTTTTTTCGACAAAATACGTCAACTGTTTGCAGAGAAGCTGGCTATATACTCTTCCAAGCATAGCTGTGCATCGAAAATACGTTTGGCATGATATCGTCCAACATATCGGTAGTGCCATGGTTCAAAGGAAACGGAAGTTTGCTCCACCTTGTCTTCGGGGTACCGAAGAATAAAGCCAAATTTCCAGGCGTTTTCTCGCAGCCAGGGATAGCTTTTGCTGTTTTGAAAACTAACATCTGCGCCGGAAAGATCATGCATATCCACACAAAGCCCCAGCTGATGCTCACTGGTTCCGGGGCGATTGGAGTAAGTCAGTGTGATGGCCTCTGCTTGCGCCTGGCTGAGGGCGGGATTTTTTGCCATTTCCTGCTGGGTATAACGGCGAAATAGGGTGTCTTGGTACGCATAGGAGCGATAAGCACTCATAACGGATAGCCCGTAACCGCTGGCGGGATTTACCGTAAGCTGGCCTTGCGCACTTGCCTCTAAAAACAGGGCTTCCAGCGCTTTGGCCGCATATAATTCCATTTTTTGCGTAGCCCTGCCGTCTTGCCGTGTATTGACAAGATCCGTCAGCGTTGGCGGGACATAGTCTGCGGGGAGGGGATGTGTTGCATTGACCAAAGTGAGATAAGCATCCCGATCAGCAGGATTCATATACATTTCATATGCGGACAGATCTGCTGTAAATGTCGGCACTATGACCGGTTCTGCCGGCAAAGATTCCGTTTGCGTGGTATCGCTTTGTACTGTGGCAGTATCCGGCATGGGAGAGGTTGTTTGCGCGGGGGTGTTCTGCGTTTCACTGTTTTTTCGAGTGGCACAGCTGCGCAAAGAAAAAACGAGCAGAAAGATGGCACCGACGAGTAGCACAAACAGCAGCAGCGCGCGGCATTGTTTTTTTCTTTTAAGTTTTTTACGTGCGGCACGTCTTTTTTGCAAAGCAGCAGAGCTTGGGATGTGCCGGGGAGCGTTATTTTGCATACACTCACCTCCGTTTGCATTATCATAGCATAAAAACCCGTATTCGTCAATGTTGCCGGAGATCTTTACAGAAAAACAAATGTCTTCCGCATCCGTAGATACATGTGCGGAATTGTTTTTCCGGTGTAGCCGGAGAGCGTTGGCATGTATTGCATTGGCCGGCAAACTGTGGTATGATAGCGGGGAAAAGAAAAAAGCAGGGGGCAAGTATGCAGGCATTTTTGGAGCTTTTGAAATCTGTATTTTTTGGTGTCGTGGAAGGTATCACGGAATGGCTTCCGATCAGCAGCACAGGACATATGATTTTGTTAGAGGAAGTGCTGCCCATGCATTTTCAAACAACTGGTTTTTGGGATTTTTATCTGGTTGCCATTCAGCTCGGTGCAATTTGTGCGGTGTTGCTCTTGTTTTGGAACCGCATTTTTCCGATTTCCTTCCGGGAAAAGCCGATGATTCGCAAAGGTGTGATGGCGCTGTGGGGAAAAATACTTGTAGCGTGCGTTCCGGCTGCGATTGTAGGAGTGTTGTTTGATGATCTCTTCAACATGCTGTTTTACCATCCGGTGCCGGTGAGCTGTGCTCTAATCGGATTTGGTGTGCTGTTTTTGGTGGTGGAAACGGTACATCGCAGAAAAAAAGTGGTGCCGCGCGTGCAACGTACCGAGGATATTACTGTAAGGGATGCTTTCTTAATTGGTTGCTTTCAATTAATTGCCGCTGTTTTCCCCGGTACTTCTCGCTCCGGTGCAACCATCTTGGGCGGTCTTTTGATCGGACTGTCTCGTACGGTGGCGGCGGAATTTACCTTTTATTTGGCAATTCCCGTTATGTTTGGTGCTTCTTTGCTGAAATTTTTAAAAAGTGGTTTTGGATTTACGCCATTTGAATTGTGCTCGCTTGGCGTTGGTGCTTTGACGGCATTTGCGGTTTCGATGCTTTGTATTCGTTTTTTGATGGGATATATCAAGCGGCACGATTTTTGTGTATTTGGCTGGTATCGCATTGTGCTTGGATTGCTGGTTCTTGTTTTGGGTATAACCGGAGTGGTCCTTGTATGAGACGGAAGATATCTGTTTTCGTTTGCATTTTGCTATGTGCCGTTTTTGTGTTGGGGGGATGTGCCGACCGAGTAGAGCCACAAGTGCAGAGAGCAGCGCGCACGGACAATGGAAACAGCGGTGTACCGATGGATTTTTGGTATGGCAAGGCCTTACGCATATCTACGGTGTCGGACGGGGTCATAGCTGAAGATATTTGGTGTGCGGAGAATGATGCGCTGATTGGAGATCCCATGTACGATGCTATGCAAAAGCGTGCAAAGACATTGCAGGAAGAATACGGCATCACAGTGCAAACGGTATCACCGCAGACGGATACCGAAAGCGCATATACGTATTTCAGCCGCGCAATCAAAGCGGCGGATACAACTTTTGATTATATTTGCACAGACGGTGTAACCTCTTATGCGCTCGCAAGGGAGGGAATGTTGTACGATCTCAGCACGATTGAAGCACTTGATTTGACCAGTGAACTGTGGGATGCAACTATACAGGAACAGTGCATGCTCGGCGGTGTGTATTTTCTGACGGGGGAGTATACGACATATGATGATCGGTCGGTACAGCTGATTGCTTTTTCCAAAGAACTTTGGGAGCGTTATGCCGATCTTTTGGGAGCCGAAGATCCGTATACTTTGGTACAGCAAGGAAGCTGGACACTTGAAAAGATGTACAGCACAGCTGCTTTGGTTGCAGCACAAAAGCAAACAACGGCAGATCGGGATGCTTTGTACGGTTGTATGCTGACGGATGACGCAATAACAGGTTTTTTGCAAGGAGCAGATGTTCGAATCAGCCGCCCGAATGCACTGATGCAACGCTTGGACTTTCCGGGAAGCAAAACAGACGCCGTGTGGAATGCACTTGTTTCGTTTTATGCTTCTTCCGCAGTATTAAATCGCTCTGAACGCTCCGGCTTTCAGCAGGATTATTTTCAAAACGGCGGCAGTTTGTTTTATACGGATACTCTTGCGGGTATTTTGCAAATGCGCGCACTACGGCATGACTTTCGCTTTGGTCTATTACCTTATCCCAAATATGATGTGTCTCAGCCTGCTTATTATGCCGCATGCGCTCCAGGCGAAATGGTTTTTATGAGCATGCCAATTACCGTGCGTGACGTATCTGCAACAGGATATGCTTTGCAAGCTTTGGCGTATGTTTCCGCTCAAACGCTGACACCGGCCTTTTATGAAAAAGTATTATATGGTAATACTGTGCGTGATACCGAGTCGGAGCCGATGCTGCGGCTGATTCTTTCTTCGAAAAGTGTGGATTTGGCGAATATGTGCAACTGGGGTGGCTGTGCGGATCTTTTACAGCAAGCCCTGCACGAAAAATGGGTAGATATTTCCGCACGATATCGGCGTAACGTCCAGCAGATTGAGAAAGATTTTATGAATGACATGCAGCGCTTTGCAACACTCCAATAAGAAAAAAGACTGCCGATGCAGTCTTTTTTTTGTATACTTCGATAGCTTGTTTCATAGGATGTACAAATGAATCCGTTTGGAGGAAAAAGCATGACGAGCACGAAGATATACGAAGATATTGCAAAACGAAGCAATGGAGAGATTTGTCTTGGCGTTGTAGGACCTGTTCGAAGCGGAAAGTCGACCTTTATTAAGCGCTTTATGGAAACGCTTGTGCTGCCGAATATGCAGAATGCAAATGAGGCAGAAAGGGCACGGGATGAGATGCCGCAGAGCGCAGGCGGAAAAACAGTGATGACGACGGAGCCGAAGTTTATTCCTGAAAAAGCTGCGGCAGTTTCTCTGGAGGGGGGCGTGTGTTGCCGGGTCAAGTTGTGTGACTGTGTCGGTTTTTTGATTCCGGGTGTGCTGGGGGATACCGAGGACGGTGCGGTGCGCATGGTTCATACCCCTTGGCAAGAAGAGCCGATTCCCTTTGAGCAGGCGGCGCACATCGGCACTGAGAAAGTGATTCGGGAACATGCAACTGTTGGCGTCGTGGTGACAACAGACGGTTCTATCGGAGAATTCAGTCGGGAAGATTATAAAGCAGCGGAAGCAAAAACGGTGGCTGCATTGCAAAAAGCAGGGAAGCCGTTTGTCATTGTTTGCAATGCAGCTGATACGGCCAGCGAAGAAGCAATGTCATTGGCACTTTCTTTAGAGCAGGAATATGGAGTTCCTGTTGCCTTGGTGAACTGTCAGAAACTGGACGGCGAGGATGTTCGCCATATTCTGGAATTACTGCTGTATGAGTTCCCGCTTCGCGAGGTACGGATTCGAATTCCCGCCTGGCTACGTGCTTTGCCTGTAGGCGCGGAGTTGCCTCGTATGCTGACGAAAACAATGGCTGCGTGCGCGGGGCGTGCACGAAAGCTGGCAGACATATCTGCAGTGTTTTGCGATGAAGTGGAGCAGGAGGATATCAGTGGCGTTTCTGTGGAAAGCATCGACGCATCAGATGGCAGTGCAAAGCTGAATTTACAACTTCGGGAAGGGCTTTTTTACGAAGTATTACAACAACAAAGTGGGTTACCAATTGCAAATGAGGCAGATCTTTTGCATCAAATACGTGAATTGGCTGCGGTGCGGCAGGCATATGAACATATTCGTGACGCTTTGGAAGAGGTCAATGAAAAAGGCTATGGAATTGTGATGCCGGATATGCAGGATTTAAAGCTGGAAGAACCGGAAATTGTCAAGCAGAGTGCGGGATACGGTGTGAAACTGCGGGCAAGTGCGCCTTCCATTCATATGATTCGCGCACAGATCGAAGCGGAGGTATCTCCTATCGTCGGTACTGAGCAGCAGTCTGAGGAAATCGTAAAATATTTGTTGCGTGAATTTGAAGAAGATCCCGCTCAGCTTTGGGAAACAGATATTTTCGGAAAATCTTTGCATGAACTCATCAATGAGGGATTACATACGAAACTATCTCATATGCCGGATGATGCACGGCAAAAATTAGCGGATACAATCAGCCGCATCATCAACGAGGGTAGTGGAGGACTCATCTGTATTTTGCTCTAAGTGTTATACGTTCGCTTGACAGAAGTTGTAAGGCACTCTTGACAGCGGCTGGTTCGCCGGATATAATGAGTTGCCACAGATATGTGAAGGAGAAAAAGATGAAACCAAGCGAACTGTTTTATAACGCACCTGCGCGTGATTGGAACGAGGCCAATCCGATCGGAAACGGACGGCTCGGCGCGATGCTTTTCGGGGGAAGAGATACCGAACATATACAGCTCAATGAGGAGAGTATATGGTCCGGTGTTCGAGAAGATCGATGCAATCCTGATGCATTGCGCAGCATTGCCAAAATTCGTGAGCTGATGTTTTCCGGCGATGTACGTGCAGCAGAAGAACTGACTGTTCAGGCTTGCTCGGGGAATCCCGCTGAGGGAGGAATTTATCAAACTGCCGGAGATTTGTATTTTCGATTCGTATCCGCACCTGCCAAACAAGAAAGCTATCGCCGTGTTTTGGACCTGAGCAATGCTGTCTGGCGTGTGGAGAGCGAAATGGAGCGCACGGCATTTGCCAGTGCGGTGGATGATGTGTTGGTATACCGCATTACATCGCAGGTGCCTGTAACGCTCAGTGCATATTGGGAGCGCGGATTTTTCAGCGCGCAGACTACACAAGCAGCATCGAATACGCTCCTGTTTCATGGCGGAGACGATATTCGTTTTACGGTTGCCGTACGAGCGCTGGCAGAGGGAGCGAATGCCACTGTTGGTGTCATTGGAGATCAGCTGCAGATTCAAAATGCTTCTTGTATTACTTTTTTGATTACAATCTTTACAACATTTCGTTGCGCGGATCCGGATGCGGCCTGCCTCACCGCCTTACAACGCGCCTCTGCCATTTCTTTTGCGGAGCTTATCAGCAGACACACACAAGAGTATCGGGCGCTGTTTGACCGCTGCACGCTTACGCTGTCTGATGCGGATAACGATATTCCCACGGATCTTCGGCGTGCAAACTATGCACAAACAGATGATCCGTTACTGGCCGCACAGTATTTTGCATTTGCGCGTTACTTGATGATCAGTGCGAGCCGTCCGGGAACACTGCCGATGAATTTGCAGGGCATCTGGAACGCGGCGATGATCCCAGATTGGGGCAGTCGGTATACTATCAATATCAATACGCAAATGAATTACTGGATTGCCGAGGTAACAAACCTGGCGCCATGTCACGAACCGCTGTTTGCGTGGATGTTGGACTACATGCTGGAAAACGGGCGGCGTACGGCGCAGGAAATGTACGGCTGCCGCGGTTTTGTGGCACACCATAACTCCGACTTATACGGAGATGCGGCACCGATGAGTAGATGGATTCCTGGCTCTTATTGGGTTATGGGAGGCGCATGGCTGTGCTTGCACATGTGGGAGCATTATGTTTATGCACCGGATCGTGCATTTTTGGAACGGGTTTATCCCATGCTGCATGACGCGGCGCTGTTTTTCTTGGATTTTATGCAAATAGATGCAAACGGGTATGCGGTTGTGTGTCCGTCGGTTTCTCCCGAAAACTACTATTATTTGCCTTCCGGCGAAGTTGCAAGTATGTCATGCGGGTGTACAATGGATTATGAAATCCTGTTAGATTTGTTTGATGCAGTGAAGCAGGCGGCGACCATCCTCTCAAAAGATGCGGACTTTGTGCAGGAACTGGATGTGCTGGCTGCAAAATTTCCGCCGTTTCGTGAGAGTCGTTATGGAACGCTGTGCGAATGGAACGAAGATTTCATGGAAGAGGCGCCCGGCCATCGGCACACATCGCATTTGTTTGCTTTGTATCCCTCTGCGCGAATTAACCGGGAAACACCTGCCCTTTTTTCTTTGGCACGGGCCACCATTGAACGCCGTTTGGCGCACGGCGGTGGACAAACCGGTTGGAGTCTTGCATGGCTGCTTTGCATGTGGGCGCGTTTAGGGGACGGTAAAGAAATTCAAAAATGGCTGCGTACGCTGTTTGAACGTTCCACGGCGAATAACCTATTTGATTTGCATCCTCCGTTTCAAATTGACGGAAATTTCGGTGCAGCAGCTGCAATTGCAGAGTGCCTGATGCAAAGTCACGGCGGTAAAATTATACTGTTGCCTGCGTTGCCGCCAGCCTGGAAAAAAGGCAGTGTAACCGGTTTGCGTGCCCGCGGTGGCTATACGGTCAGTCTTTCCTGGGAAGACGGTTTGCTTCGGGATTGGAAAATCGAAGGAGAAACGGACATTTCCATAGAATATAACGGCCACAGCCTGCCGATGTGTGCGCCGGTAGTTTGAAGATTTTCGGTAAAAAAGCCGGCTTCGCGTAAATGATATGCCCCCTGTCAAGTAGACAGGTAAAATATCTAAAATGAGTGCTTGGTGAATGACCATACTTCGTATGAGGTATGGTCATTTTCTATGCACACCATTTCTCTTTCTATTTTTTTATTCGTTTATTTTCTGGAATAGGATATTTAGCTGGTACCTCTGATGCCATTGCTTCTGTTCTTATTTCCAAAGGTGTTTTGTTATTAAAGCGTTCTTGGCTCCGTTCTTCCCTATAAAAGCGAATATAATCCTTTATTGCAAATCTCAATGATTCTTCGTCTATTATTTCATACATAAGTGTTTCTTTTGAAGAAATTCCGTATTTTGCAGCAATAGTTCTTAAACTTCCTTTTCCTTCAATATAATCTTTTACCGCAGAAATCTTATCAGATGATAAATAAACTTTGTTTCCAACAGTAGATAAAAAGGCATCTGCTCCATCTTCGAGATATCTTGGAATCCAATCGTCGATTATAGACTTTCCATTTTTATAATGAATACCATACTTATT
>JAXDZV010000092.1:0-19188 GCA_034086705.1 Eubacteriales bacterium
TTTAGCCCTTGTGCAAACTACCCGTTTGACGGGTGGATATGATTATATATCGCTAACAGCTTACACTCTATCTAAACAGTGCTTAAACCGGATTACCAAAGAAATCATAAAGAGAACATCGCAAAATACGGTACGGTTGCAGCACCAAAACGCGTTCTTTCGTTTTAGCAGTATATTGCTATCTATTAGATGCAGGGTTGTAACCTTATCATTATTTGGGATGTCACGAGTGCTTGTTAATCCTTTTTTTGGCGGCGTCTGTGCAAGCGTATCGAGCTTTTGTATTGAACCGTTTGGTTTTATACTCATTCCTGCGTATCTATTTTTAAATATCTGCAATTCTGAAAATATGGGGTATTGAGATTTTTGGAAAAACAAAGTCGATATATCCAGACAAGAATGCGAAACGATTTGCGGCTTACTCGATCGTGTTTCCGGTAAATTGTGGATGCCGACAGCAGGGAAGCGGTCCATGGCCTGGTGGTGGCATTTATGAATACGCCAGACAGAAGAATATGCAACGGGCGATTCCGCTTTCAGAGGTGTATACCATGCGCTTGTAATGGAGTATAGCGGCGCCATTTCACAGTAGATGCAACTGATGGAAGTAGCAGTGGGAGAGCATATTGTATTTGAACGCGGGCCTTTTGATTTTGAAACGGGAAACGCATTGGTAAAAGAAAAATTGAAAGCCCACGTCGGTCTTTGATTTTGAAATAAGCGGTTATTTTCTGGCTACTACGCGAACAGAGTCTATCATTTCTATCATGAATACAAATGTTTTGGCAATATGCAAGATCCAAGGGGATTTTGTGTATTATGTCTGAACGTTTTGATGTTATAGACTAAAAGTCTTTTTTTAAACGCGCGAGCGCTCCTTTTTCCAGTCTTGAAACTTGTGCTTGCGAAATCCCAATTTCCGATGCTATTTCCATTTGTGTTCTGCCGAGAAAAAAACGCATGCGGATGATCTTTTTTTCGCGTTCGCTGAGTTTTTTTAGTGCTTCGCAAAGCGCTATGTCGTCCAGCCAGGCATCATCTGTTCCACACGGATCGCTGATTTGATCCATGACATAAATAGAATCACCGCCGTCATTGTAGACCGGTTCAAACAAGGAGATAGGTTCCACAATAGCTTCCAAGGCACAACTCACCTCCCCGGGGGTACAAGAAAGTGAAACAGCAATTTCCTCCAATGTTGGCTCTCGACCGTATCGTTCGGAAAGGGTCTCCTTCGCTTTAAGTGCTTGATATGCTAAGTCACGCACGCTACGACTGACGCGAATTGCGTTATTGTCTCGCAGATAGCGCCGAATTTCACCAATGATCATAGGAACGGCGTAGGTTGACAATTGTACGCCGGCTGTGATATCAAAATGATCGATTGATTTTATCAGACCAACGCAACCAACTTGAAACAGATCATCCATATTCTCTGTTCTGGAAGAAAAGCGCTGAATTATACTGAGAACCAGCCGCAGATTTCCTGTGATCAGTTTTTGCCTGGCTGTTTCGTCCCCGTGTGCCATAGCCGAAAGATATTTTTGGTTTTCTTGCGATGTTAATGTCGGTAATTGCGCTGTATTGATACCGCAAATCTCGACTTTTCCCGCGCGACCCCAGGCCATTTTTTCACCCGCCTTTATGCTCTGACTGTTTTTAGTATTGACGCAGAGCCGGTTGGCTTATACAGCTTTGGGACCGCAAAATATTTCCATATAGGAATGCGGAGCAGCCCCTTTCTTTGAGGCTGCTCCGCTGTTGTAAGCTTTTTATAAATCTTCGCTGTTGATGGTAGAAATATCAGGAATAATTTCTTCCAATACATCCAGCACGATACGTACGGTATCTAAAGAGGTGAAAATTGTGACGCCGTTTTGTACGGCGCAGCGGCGAATAGCTACACCGTCTTCATAGTGAACCCCGGAGAGAATAGCACGTGTATTGATGATATAGCTGACATAGCCGGCCCGAATGGAATCTAATATTTCCTCGCTGCCCTCACTTAATTTGCCACGCAAACGTGTTCGAATTCCATGCTGTTTGAGAAAAGCGGCGGTTCCTGCTGTGGCTTCGATATTAAAACCAAGGCGATAAAAACGTTCAACTAGGGGAAAGGCTTCCTGTTTGTCTTCGTCTGCGAGTGTAACGATGACAGTGCCGTATTCTTTCATTTTGACGCCGGAAGCCTGCAGTGCCTTATATAGCGCACGGTTCAAACGCTTGTCATAGCCAATTGCTTCACCTGTAGATTTCATTTCCGGAGAGAGGTAGGCATCCATGCCTGTCAATTTTTCAAAGGAAAAGGCCGGTGCTTTAACATACCACCGTTTTCTCTCCTGCGGAATCATTTCTGTAATGCCTTGTGCGCATAGAGATTGGCCGAGCATGACGCGTGTGGCAATACAGACAAGGTTAAATCCACTTGATTTGGAGAGAAAGGGAACGCTCCGGGAGGCACGAGGATTTACTTCAATGACATAGACATTATCTTGTGCATCGACAATGAATTGAATATTGAATAAGCCAATTATTCCGATGCCGAGCCCGAGCTTGGTTGTGTAATTTGAGATGGTATCTTTTACGGCTTGAGAAACAGAAAATGTCGGGTAGACACTGGTGCTGTCACCGGAGTGAACTCCAGTACGCTCGACCAGCTCCATAATACCCGGAATGAAAACTTGTTTGCCGTCACATACAGCATCAACTTCCAATTCTTTTCCCATGAGATATTTATCGATTAACACGGGTTTGTCTTCATCGATCTCAACGGCATTTTTTAAATATTTACGTAGCATGGTTTCATTTGCTACGATTTCCATGGCTCTGCCGCCCAGTACAAAAGAGGGGCGCACCAACACCGGATAGCCGATGCGTTTAGCTGCCTCAACACCGTTTTCTATGTTTGTCACTGCTTCTCCTTTGGGATTTGGGATTTCCAGTGATTTGATGACAGCATCGAATGCATCTCTGTTTTCTGCCTTCTCGATTGCATCGCAATCGGTACCGATGATATGAACTCCTCGCTTTGTCAATGGATCGGCAAGATTTACAGCGGTTTGTCCCCCCAGCGTTACAATGACTCCCAGAGGTTTTTCCAGGTGGACAATGTTCATAACATCTTCCGGTGTCAGTGGTTCAAAGTAAAGTTTGTCTGCTGTGGTATAATCGGTTGAGACGGTCTCCGGATTGTTATTGATGACGATGGCTTCGTAGCCAAGCTGTTGAATGGTATGAATGGCATGTACCGTCGAATAATCAAATTCCACACCTTGTCCGATCCGGATCGGGCCGGAGCCTAATACGATGACTTTTTGCTTTTCAGAAACGATAGACTCATTTTCCTCAGCATAGGTGGAATAAAAATAGGGAACGTAGCTTTCAAATTCGCTGGCGCAGGTGTCAATCATTTTGTATACCGGAAAGATATTTTCTCTGCAACGCAGTGCATACACATCATCTTCCTGTATATGCCACAATTCAGCAACGTAAGAATCAGAAAAGCCAAGTCGTTTTGCTTCGCGGAGCAAATCTACCGCGCCGGGGTTTGCTTCCATTTCCTTCTCAAAATCAACTATTTTTTTAATCTTATCTAAAAAGAACATATCGATCTGCGTAATATCACAGATGAGCAACGGATCTACGCCACTCCACATAAGCTGTGAAATGGCGTACAGACGATCGTCTGTTCCTTCTTTAATATAGTCCAGTAAAGCCTCGATGCTCATATGAGCACGGTCAAATTTTTCCATATGGATATGGT
Source organism: Eubacteriales bacterium (assembly GCA_034086705.1). Taxonomy (GTDB): domain Bacteria; phylum Bacillota; class Clostridia; order Oscillospirales; family CAG-272; genus UMGS1225. Next base: position 3,764 of record JAXDZV010000092.1, read on the forward strand.
TTTTACCGGACTCCAGGGAGCGGATTGCCTTGAGCAAACTTTCCTCAAAGGTACGGCCGACGCTCATAACTTCACCCGTGGCCTTCATCTGAGTGGAAAGCGTATTGAGTGCAGCGGGAAATTTATCAAAGGGGAATCGTGGCATTTTTGTGACGACATAGTCTAATGCCGGTTCAAAACATGCCGGAGTGTTTGCAAGCTGAATCTCGTCTAAGCGCATTCCGACCGCAATTTTTGCGGAGACCCGCGCGATCGGATATCCACTTGCTTTGGAAGCCAGCGCAGAGGAACGTGAAACACGTGGGTTAACCTCAATTACGTAGTATCGGAAGGAATTGGGATCTAAAGCAAACTGTACATTGCACCCTCCCTTTACATCCAAAGCACGAATGATTTTCAGCGCACTGTCGCGCAGCATGTGATATTCCTTATTAGTCAGAGTCTGGCTGGGAGCAACGACAATGGAATCTCCTGTATGAATGCCGACAGGATCGAGGTTCTCCATATTGCAGACGGTAATGGCTGTATCGTTTGCATCCCGCATCACCTCATATTCAATTTCTTTATACCCTTTAATGCTTTTTTCCACAAGGACTTGATGCACGGGAGAAAGTGCAAGTGCATTTTTCATCATTTGTTGCATCTGCTGTGGAGTATAAGCAAATCCACCGCCTGTACCGCCGAGGGTAAAGGCAGGACGTAAAATAACCGGATAACCAATTTGTTCGGCAGCGTTTAAGCCTTCCTCGATGGTATATGTGATTTGAGAAGGAACAACCGGCTCTCCGATTCGTTCACAAAGTTCTTTAAAAAGCTCGCGGTCTTCCGCGCACTCAATGCTCTTAGCATCTGTTCCAAGGAGTTCGATCTCACATTCGGCCAAAACACCTTTTTTTGCAAGTTGCATGGCAAGATTCAGTCCGGTTTGTCCACCAATTCCAGGAACAATGGCATCCGGCCGTTCCATGCGGCAAATGCGCGCGAGATATTCCAGGGTTAACGGTTCCATATATACTTTATCTGCAATCATGGTGTCCGTCATGATGGTCGCCGGATTGGAGTTTGCCAGAATAACTTCATAGCCTTCCTCTTTCAGAGCCAGGCAGGCCTGTGTTCCAGCATAATCAAATTCCGCTGCCTGTCCGATAACGATTGGTCCTGAACCGATTACAAGAATTTTTCGAATATCTTCTCTTTTAGGCACGGCGTTTTTCCTCCTGCATAAGCTTGGTGAATTCGCCGAACAGATAGGCACTGTCCTGCGGTCCCGGGGCGCTCTCGGGATGGTATTGAATACTGAAGACGCGGTCTTTTCGGCAGCAGACACCTTCAACTGTACCGTCTAACAGATTTCTGTGTGTAACGGTTAATCCTGCGCCTTGCAATGTGCTTTCATCCACTGCATAGCTGTGGTTCTGTGATGTAATTTCGATTTTTCCGTTTTCCAAATGCATAACAGGATGGTTGCCGCCGCGGTGCCCAAATTTTAACTTGTACGTCTTTGCTCCATATGCCAGGGAAATGATTTGGTGACCAAGACAAATGCCGAACATGGGGAAACGGCCGCGCAGTGCTTTTACAGTTTCAATGACCGGCGTAACATCTTCCGGATTTCCGGGGCCGTTGGATAAAAAGATACCGTCAGGTTTCATAAAAATAATTTCTTCGGCAGAGGTATTAAACGGTACGACGGTTACGTTACAGCCAAAACGGTTCAAAGAGCGAATAATGTTGAGCTTCATACCGCAATCAATCGCGACAACATTAAACTGCGGATTGGCAGTTCGTGCATACCAACGCTTGCGGCAGCTCACCCGCGCAACGGCATCGTGTGGCTCCGGCGTTGCGGCGAGCACTGCCAGCGCTTCGGAACGGGGCGTGTTTGCGGCGGTAATCATGACTCTGCGCGAGCCGAAATCTCGGATGCTGCGGGTTAAAGCCCGCGTGTCAATACCGTAGACGCCCGGAATCCCATTCTCCTCCAGCAGCTCAGATAAGGTTTTGGTATAACGGAAATTAGATGGCATATCGTTATAATCATAGACAATCATGGCACCAATGGAGGGATTTTTACATTCATAATCATCGTCGGTGATTCCATAATTGCCGATTAAAGGATATGTCATTACGACTGCTTGATCTGTATAGGATGGATCAGAAGCAATCTCTTGATAACCAACTACAGAAGTGTTAAATACAATTTCACAAATGCGGTCGCAAACCGCTCCGAACGAAAAACCGTAGTATTCGCTGCCGTCTTCTAACACAATTTTCCGGTCTTTTTGTCTCATTTTGGCTTTTTTCTCCTTGTCTTTAAAACAGCAATTTTCAAAACAGCCTTTGGATTCTTTGTGCTGCAAGTTTTGTTTGTTCGGGGTCTCCAAATGCAGACAGGCGGAAATAGTTGTCACCGCAGGTGCCAAAGCCGACACCGGGTGTTCCGATAATCTGTGCGTTGTGCAGCAAATAGTGAAAGCATTCCCAGCTGCACATTCCTGCAGGGCATTGCATCCAAAGATATGGCGCGTTGATACCGCCGGAATAGGAAAGCCCGCGAGCAGAAAGAGCTTGCCCTAAAATATGAGCATTTTGCCGGTACACTTCGATATTAGCACGGATTTGCTGTTGTCCTTCTGCGGAAAAAACGGCGGCGGCAGCACATTGGGTAATATAGGAAACTCCGTTGGTTTTTGTGGTGCGGTCACGTACCCACATATCATGCAAAGAAATGCCGTTATAAGCCAATGAACGAGGCACGATCGTATACCCGCAGCGGATTCCCGTGAAGCCGGCTGTTTTAGAAAGAGAACAGATCTCAATTGCACAACTTTGGCTATCCGGAACTTCAAAAATGGAATGCGGAACATCTTCCTCCTGAATAAACGCTTCATATGCAGCGTCAAAAATAATCAAAGCATGCTGCTCTTTGGCATAGTGGATCCACTTTGCCAGTGCTTCTCGACGCATAACAGTACCGGTTGGGTTATTCGGTGCGCACAGATAAATCAAATCGGCATGTTGTTTTGGATCCGGGAGGGGTAAAAATCCGTTGGCTGCGGAACAGGGCATAGTAGCAATGCGATGCCCTGCCATGATATTGACATCGACATAAGCAGGATAGGCAGGTTGCGGGATTAGTGCAAGGGTGTCTGGGGCAAACAAGTCGGTTATAGCACCCAGATCATCGCTTGCTCCGTGGGAAATAAAGATTTCTTCGGGAGTGAGCACAATGCCACGCGCTGCATAATGCGCACAAATGGCTTGCCTGAGAAAGTCTGCACCGCATTCGGGCATGTACCCATGGAAGCTTTGTTTTTTTGCTTGCGCACAAACAGCACGCTGCATGGCTGTGATGACAGCATCGCAAAGGGGAAGTGTCACATCACCGACGCCGAGATGCAGCAGTTTTACGTCGGGATGTGTCGCTTGATATTTCTTTTGTTCTTGTGCAATCTGAGAGAATAGATACGAAGGTCGGAGCTTTTGATACGCCGAATTCGGTGTAAGCGTGCCGAGCCCTCCTTTTGAAAACCCGGATAGCGCTGCGAGCGTACGGGCAAATTAGTGTATTTCTATATATTCATCTCTGCCGGCACCAACGGAAACAAATCGGATATTGCAACCGACAGCTTTTTCAATATACGTGATGTAAGCTTTTGCAGCCTCGGGAAGCGTATCATATGAACGGCAGGCAGATACATCGCCAAAGCCTTCCAAATATTCTACAACCGGTTTTGCACGTTTTAGACGGTCGCCGGTCGGAAAATCAATCGTGCGGACACCGTCGATTTCGTAAGCGGTACATACGGGGATTTTTTTTAGATAGGCGAGTACATCCAGCTTCGTCAGTGCAATACAATCGGCCCCCTGCACGCGGATACCGTAACGAGAAGCGGGAATGTCAAACGGACCAACGCGGCGCGGTCTACCGGTTGCTGCTCCGTATTCTCCGCCGGCATCCCGTAATGCTTTTGCATCGTCGCCGAACATTTCTGCCGTGAAAGGCCCCTCACCCACACAGGTGGAGTACGCCTTCATGATACCGATTGTGTTGTCCAAACGAACGCCGGGAATTCCGGCACCAATTGGTCCGAAAGCTGCAATGGTGGAAGAAGAAGAAGTATATGGATAGATACCAAAATCAATATCGCGCAGGGCACCAAGTTGTGCTTCAAACATAATATTTTTCCGCGTAGACGCTGCTTCAAACAAATAGGTACTCGTATCGGTGATGAACGGAGCGAGCACTGTACCGTACGTTTTGAGCCATGTCATGGTTTGCTCTAAGTCGATCGGTGCGTGATGATAACCGGTGACGGTAATATTTTTCCACGCCAGGATATCGCTTACTTTTTCCTGTAAGGTATCCATATGGAGCAAATCTTCCATACGAATGCCTTTTTTCATATACTTGTCAGCATAAACCGGAGCAATTCCACGGCGCGTTGAACCGTATTTTTTGTCGGCAAGGCGTTCTTCTTCCATGACATCCTGTAGTTTGTGATATGGCAAACATACGATCGCCTTGTCGCTGATTTTTAGGTTATCCGGTGTGATATGGATACCCTTGTCTGTTAGAGAACGCATCTCGTTGACTAAATGTTCCAAATCGATGACCATGCCGTTGCCCATAATATTGACTGTGGTTTCCCGCAGAATTCCGGAGGGCAATAAATTCAGGATGAATTTCCCCTTTTCGTTGATCACGGTATGTCCAGCGTTGTTGCCGCCCTGGTAGCGGCAAATAATGTCATAATCTTTAGACAGAAGATCTACCATGCGTCCTTTTCCTTCATCGCCCCAGTTGATTCCTACAATTGCAGTTAACATTGTTGTTCCCCCTTTTTAATATCTATAAACAATTTAGACAAGCACTGCCGCATCTGCTTTGCAGTCAAGTGTTGCTTGATTTTCAGCAAGTACGCTGTTTACAATGCTGAGATATTCGTCGGTTTGCTCGGCAGCACGCCCGGTAAAAGCGTGTACATTGACAAAGGAATCAATTTCCGTACGATTTAAGTTGAATATAGGGTCGTCGGCAATGCGGTCAAAGAGATCGTTGTCTGCCCCTTGTTCTTTGATAGCTTTTGCAGTATCAACGGAATGTTTTCGGATGGCTTCGTGCAGAGTCTGCCGGTCACCGCCACGCTTGACGCAGTACATTAGGATATTTTCCGTTGCCATAAAAGGCAGTTCTTGCATGAGGTGTTTTTCAATCACCTTCGGGTAAACACTGATACCACTAATAATATTGATATACAGCGTCAAAATACCATCGGTTGCCAAAAAAGCTTCTGGAATACAAATGCGTCGATTGGCAGAATCGTCCAGTGTACGTTCAAGCCATTGTGTACCGGCAGTCATGGCAGGATTTAACGCTTCTGTGATAACATAGCGTGAAAGGGAAGTAATGCGTTCAGAGCGCATGGGATTGCGCTTGTATGCCATAGCAGAGGAACCGACTTGCCCTGTTTCAAAAGGCTCGTCAAATTCCTTCAGATGTGACAAAAGCCGGACATCCCCGGAAAACTTTTGCGCACTTTGGGCAATGCCGGAAAGAACAGACAGAATATAATAATCTGCTTTGCGTGGGTAAGTTTGCCCGCTGACATCAAATGAAGCGGAAAAACCGAGCTTTTGAGCAATTTTAGCTTCCAGGGCTTTTACTTTTTCATGATCTCCGTCGAATAAGGCTAAAAAGCTGGCACCGGTTCCGGTAGTACCGCGACAGCCAAGCAGTTTCATATGGGAGAGAACAAAATCAAGGTGTTCCAAATCCATCATGAGATCTTGCAGCCACAGTGTTGCACGCTTGCCGACTGTTGTTGGTTGAGCAGGTTGAAAGTGTGTGTAAGCAAGCGTTGGTGTTGCGCGATATTTTTGTGCAAATTCAGCAAGGGCCTTGATAGCGTGTAGCAAAAGAAAGCGAATGCGCAGCAAAGCGTCTCGCTGTATAATCACATCGGTATTGTCTCCAACATAACAGCTGGTGGCGCCCAGGTGAATGATTGGTTCAGCGAGCGGGCATGCTTTTCCATATGTGTAAATGTGTGCCATGACATCATGACGTACTTCTTTTTCACGTGCGTCGGCTGTTGCATAGTCAATGTCGTTGATATGTTCCTTCATCTGCTGGATTTGCTCATCTGTGATGGCAAGACCGAGTTCTTTTTCACTTTCAGCCAGTGCAATCCAAAGTCGGCGCCAGGTAGAGAATTTACGGTCATCCGAAAAGATGCTCTGCATCTGTCGGCTGGCGTAACGTTTACACAGGGGATTTTCGTAGATATCGTGCATGATGGAAACCTCGTATCCTTTGTATTTTACATCCGGCAGGGATGCCGTATGTTTCAATATATGACGGCTGATGTCGATATATGATGGTTCAGCCGTGATTCTGCGTAGCTTTGTCGAGCGCGGCGGATATAAATCCGCAGAACAGCGGGTGTGCACGGTTAGGACGGGATTTAAACTCAGGGTGATATTGTACACCAACAAAGAACGGACGGTCGCTAAGCTCAACCGTTTCAACCAACCGTCCATCCGGAGAAAGGCCGGAGAGTGTGAGGCCGGCAGAACACAGAAGATCGCGATACTCATTATTGAATTCATAGCGATGACGATGTCGCTCGGAAATTTGGGAGGTTCCGTAACAGCGAGCCATGGTTGTCCCCGGTTGAATGGTGCACGGATATGCACCAAGCCGCAAAGTACCACCTTTGTCGATATCTTCGCTTTGACCTGGCATAAAATCAATCACTTTATGTTTGCAGAGTTCGTCAAACTCGCCTGAGTGAGCATCACTGATACCGGCCACATGCCGTGCATATTCAATAACCGCAATTTGCATGCCAAGGCAGATACCGAAATAGGGGATATTGTTCTCTCTGGCATAACGTGCCGCTAAAATCATCCCTTCAATGCCTCTGCCACCAAAGCCTCCCGGTACAATGATTCCGTCGAGTCCGGATAAGTGCTTTTGATATTGATCCGGCGTGAGGATTTCAGAATCAATCCAATGAATGCGAATGTGTGTATTCAGCGTATATCCTGCATGGCGCATAGCTTCCGCAACAGAAAGATATGCGTCGTGCAGCTGTACATATTTTCCAACAAGCCCGATATGTACTTCCTTTTCACGTGTTTTAATGCGCTGTACCATATCTGTCCACTCCGCCAGATCGCCTTCTGCGGTGTCTATTCCCAGCTCCCGACAAACAACTTTTGAAAAATTTGCCTTTTCGAGCATCAAAGGTGCCTCATACAGACAGGGAAGTGTAATATTCTCAATCACGCAATCCGGCTTGACATTGCAGAACAAGGAAATTTTTTTGAAAATGGATGCTTCCAGCGGTTCATCGCAACGCAAAACAATGATATTTGGATTGATTCCCAGGCCCTGCAGCTCTTTCACGGAGTGCTGTGTAGGTTTGGATTTGTGTTCATCGGAACCGCGCAAAAATGGCACCAGGGTGACATGAATAAAGAGACTGTTCTCACGACCGACTTCCAAAGAAATCTGTCTGACTGCCTCTAGAAATGGTTGTGATTCAATGTCGCCTATGGTGCCGCCGATTTCTGTGATTACAACATCAGCGTCGGTTTGCTTGCCGACGCGGTATACAAAATCTTTGATTTCATTTGTGATATGCGGAATTACCTGTACGGTTGAGCCGAGATATTCGCCGCGTCGCTCCTTGTTTAATACGTTCCAATATACCTTGCCTGTGGTGAGGTTGGAATATTTATTTAGGTCTTCATCAATAAAGCGTTCATAATGGCCAAGATCCAGGTCAGTTTCCGCGCCATCTTCCGTTACAAACACTTCGCCGTGCTGATATGGGCTCATTGTTCCTGGGTCAACATTGATATAAGGATCAAGCTTCTGGGCAGCGACTTTGAGTCCTTTCGCTTTGAGCAGCCTGCCTAGTGAAGCTGCCGTAATGCCTTTTCCAAGACCGGAGACAACGCCACCGGTTACAAATATGTATTTTGTCATGGTTTTCTCCTTTCATCACGATGCAAGGCGCGCTGATTCCAATTTGCAATGAAAATACAAGACCACATTCATCACTTATAGGTTGCAAGTATGCTTTCTGCAACGGTGCGTTTTGTGACACATCGGTCCATTGCCTGCTTTTCGATATAGCGGTGCGCCTGTTGTTCAGTCATCTTCAATTGTTCAATCAACAGCCATTTTGCGTGGTTTACCATTCGGATTTCCTGCATTTTTTCTTCCAGTGAAGCTGTTTTTTGCTCCATACGACGTAGGCGCTGCCGTGTTCCGCACAACAGCTGTAAGGATTGGGTCAAAATCACTTGGGAGAGAGGTTTTGCAAGTGTCAAAACCCCATGTGGCCCGACACGGGCATTCACGTCCGGAAAGTGCTCTGCTTTTACCAACAGCAATACACCGGCGCCGCTGTCTGAACAGGCATCCAGTGCCAAAGATGTTCCAAAATCATCCGGTAAAGGTGTATTGATAATTACAATATCGAAGCGGTCATCCAGCAATTTTCGCCGAGCACTGGCGGAATCTTGTAAGGTGAGCAAGGGTGTAAATGTATTTTGCGGCAACAGAGGGAGCAATGTTTGGTTGAATTTTTCAAAGGACGAGACAAGGAGCGTGCTATATCGGTATTCCATAAGCTCCATGTACTCACCTCCCGCGGGATGCTCTTATTTTGTGTAGAAGTCAATGATTTGCGCGGGAAGGATACTTTGCAGAAACTTGCTTTCCCGTGCGGCCTTTTTAGCTGCCTCCATGTCTTGCGGCAATGTTGCCAGGGCTGCTTTTTCTTGCGTGGATAACAAATACATGTTTTTCTCAGTGCTTGGCGGCAGCTCGGCATTTGCCTGTACGCCCTGCACCCCTGCTAGTATCAACATGGCAAATGCGAGATACGGATTGCATAGCGGGTCTGGCGATCGAAGCTCAAAGCGCCGGTATTCCCCCTGCGCTGCAGGCACGCGGATTAGGGCGGAACGATTTTCGGGTGCCCATGTAATGTATTGCGGTGCTTTGTCACTACCGAAACGATGATACGAAGCACTGCATGGATTAAGAAAAACCGTAATATCTGGAATGTAGGAAAGGATTCCTGCCATAACGGCCGCGGTTTTATCGTGTTGTTCGCCTCGCTCACCGGAGCGTACAGAAATATTGACATGCATGCCGTTCCCCGGAGCGCCGCTCAGCGGCTTCGGTGAAAAATCGGCATACAAGCCATTCCGTGCTGCAATGGTGCTGACCACAGATCGAAAGGTAACGGCATTGTCTGCTGCGTTGAGGGCAGCAGCATAACGAAAATCAATTTCGTTTTGTCCAGGGCCTTCTTCATGATGTGAGCTTTCCGGGAAAATTCCCATTTGTTCTAATGTTAAACAAATCTCTCGCCGAATATTTTCGCCTTTATCTTCCGGGGCAATGTCCATGTATCCTGCTTGATCATGCGGTACTGCAATGGGCGCACCGGTTTCATCGCGTTGCAGAAGATAAAATTCCATTTCGGTCCCAAAAAAGAAAGACAAGCCTTGTGCCTGTGCTGTGGAAATGGCAGATTTTAAAATGCTGCGTGTATCGCAAGGGAAGGGTGTGCCATCCGGCATAGAAAGGTCGCAGAACATGCGAACGACTCTGCCGTGCTCAGGGCGCCATGGCAGCACGGCGATTGTAGACGGGTCCGGATGCAAAAAAAGATCCGAGCGAATTTCTTGTCCGAAGCCGGTAATGGCAGAAGCGTCGATTGCGATGCCTTGCGTGAACGCACGCTCCAGCTCATTTGGCATGATAGAAATATTTTTTTGATTGCCTAATACATCGCAAAACGCCATGCGGATGAATTTCACATCCTCTTGTTTGACGTATTGCAGAACTTCATCCTTCGCGTACTTCATTTTTATGACACCCCGTTTTCTCAGTTTGCAACATACATTTGTTTATATGGATTCTTACTGTCCGGGACAATAACTGTATAAGGTTGCTTTAACAATTCTGCAGCGGAGTAACCGAAAAGTGTGCCGAAGTGCTCAATAAACGGACGAATTTCAGCAAGATCATCTGCACTGGCTGCGTGCACTTTTACTTGTTGCGGAAAGCGAACGCCTTCGGCATTACCGCGTAGTACCATTTTCCCGCCGTGCATTCCGGTACACGGAAAGTTACCGACAATCGGATATGAGCTTTTATGAAGACCTAATACCAAAATCAAACCGCCGGCCTGATATTCTCCCAAAAAGCTGCCGGCCCGCCCACCAATGATGATGGCAGGCTTTTTTTCTCGATACTCCTTCATATGGATGCCGGCCCGGTAGCCGGCATCTTTCTGCACATAAATTGTACCGCCACGCATCGCGTATCCGGCTGCGTCTCCAACGCTGCCGCGAATGATAATGCATCCGTCATTCATCGTATCGCCGACCGCATCTTGCGCATTTCCATGTACATCAATTTCGCCACCGCTCAAATAGGCTGCGAGCGCATTACCGGGAATTCCTTCAATTTGTATTTTTTTACCTGTCATACCGGCTGCAATAAAACGCTGTCCGAGGCACCCGCGTATCGTGCAATTGGTGCTTGCCTGACGTATTTTTTCATTCAGCGCGGAAAAATGCAGCTCGTTTGCTTCAATAACCATCTTATTATACCACACTTCCCAAACAATTTCTACGGTAATTTGCATCAAAAGCAGAAAAATTTGCGTATTTTTTTAGACTTTCAAAGTCCAGAGAGTCCAGCGAAGTTTTTTTTCGAATCAGATCTGTGTAAATACCAGCATGTTCCGTTGCGCCGACCAGTTCAAAACCAATGAGACGGTTTTCTCGCATATAAAGTTTTTTCAGTGTATTTTTATCGTGCACTGCGTAGCATTCGTACTCTTGCGTTCGGCAACCGGCAGACATGGTGTGTAGCCCGAAAAATCCAATCGAATTCATAGGAATGGCGCAATCAAATACAGCGGTTCCTTTGGCCATATTGACACCTGCACAAAATCCTTGCTGGTATGCATTTGGTAAAAGCGCCATAACTTTTTCTGTGCCGTCTGAAATATCGATGCTTTCCGTACAGTCGCCTGCAGCATATACATTTTCAAGAGATGTTCGCCCACAGGCGTCAATACGGATTCCTCTACCGCAGTTTCCTCCTGCGTCCCGTACCAAAGCAGTGTTTGCACGTACGCCTACAGCCATGACCAGCACATCAAAATGTATATGTGTACCGCTGCGTAATACGGCACGGTTCCCTTCAAAGTGCTCTACAGTGTCGCCTAAGTGAAACAGAATCCCTTTTTCTTTCAGGTGTGCCTGTACAATCGCTGCGGCTTCTGCATCTAAAACACTGGACAGAACACGTTCTGCAAGATCGCATACGGTGATGCTTTGTACTCTGCCGTACAACCCTTCTGCGCACTTTAAGCCAATCAGTCCTGCGCCAACAATGAGGACACGGCTGTTTTGTGTGATGGCCTGTTCTATCGAAAGGGCATCGTCCAATGTCATGAAAGTAAACTTGCATTGCACGCTTTGATAACCGTCCACTGCCGGAATAAATGGGGAGGAGCCGGTTGCAACACACAGCGCGTCGTATGATAGGCTTTTATTGTCGGAAAGGTTCACAGTTTTCTTTGCGGCGTCAATGGATGTTGCGCAAGCACCGTAACGTACAGTGCAGTTGTGCGTTTGGTAAAAATCTGCCGGGCGGTACCCCATATTTTGTAGAGGCGTTTTCTTCTGCAGGTAATATGAGATCAGCGGACGACAATATACGGGATGTTTTTCTGCAGATAATACCGTGATATCCGCTGTATTGTCTGTACTGCGAATGCCTTCAATGCAGGCAGCGGCGGCAACGCCATTTCCGATGATGAGAAATTGCTTTGCAGGCATTTGTGTTTTTTGTGCCATCTTATATCACCTCTTTTTCTCGTTCTTCATAGACAATCGCGCGGTTCGGACATCCGGTAACGCACGCAGGCGCGCCGCAGGAATTCTGCAAGCATAGTTCACACTTTTGCACCGTTCCGTTTTCGCCTTGCGCCAGAGCTCCATATGGACAGCTCAGAATACAACTCAGACAGCCAACACATTTTTGTGCATCGATTACGACAACGCCGCTTTGCTTATGCAGAGCACCGGAAATACAGGCTTTTATGCAAAGCGGGTCTGTACAGTGCCGGCAGGAGAGTGCATATGTAATACGGTCATCTTGTTCTACGTGGATGCGCGAAAATATTTTTTTGTTTTTTAAAGCTTTTACCATATTTGGTTCTCCGGAGTTGGCATAAGCGCAGTTGTATTCGCACAGGTGACAGCCCAGGCACCATTCTTCATTTACATATACGCGTTTCATTCTCCAGCGTGAGAGATACCAAGTATCTCAAGCTCCTTTTCTGTCAGATTTACACCGCGTAGCATCAGACGGTTTCCACGCAGTGCTTCAATAGAGTTGATGCCCATCCCGCCCATGAGTTCTTTGATCTCATGTCTCCATGCGGTCATGAGATTAACAAGTCGTTGCACCCCGATATCCGGGTTAAGGCGTTTTACAAGATCCGGTCGCTGTGTGGCAATACCCCAATTGCATTTGCCGCTCTGGCAAGTTCTGCACAGGTGACATCCCAGTGCAAGTAGGGCAGCCGTTGCAACATAACATGCATCTGCTCCTAAAGCAATCGCTTTTACAACATCGGCTGCAGAACGGATGCTGCCGCCGACGACGAGAGAAACACTCCCGCGGATACCTTCGTCGCGCAGTCGCTTGTCAACGGCTGCCAAAGCAAGTTCAATCGGGATACCAACATTGTCTCGAATCCGCGTTGGGGCAGCCCCGGTACCGCCGCGAAATCCGTCAATCGCTATAATATCCGCACCGCTACGCGCAATGCCGCTCGCAATCGCTGCAATATTATGTACTGCTGCTACTTTGACGATAACCGGTTTTTGGTATGCGGTTGCTTCTTTGAGTGAGTAAACCAGTTGACGCAAGTCTTCAATGGAGTAGATATCGTGGTGAGGTGCAGGGGAAATGGCATCCGATCCTTCCGGGATCATACGTGTACGGGAAACATCACCTATGATCTTTGCACCGGGGAGGTGTCCCCCGATACCGGGCTTGGCCCCTTGTCCCATTTTAATTTCAATAGCAGCACCGGCATTTAGGTAGGCCTCGTGTACACCAAAGCGGCCTGAGGCAACCTGTACAATGGTGTTGGGACCGTAGCTGTAAAAGTCTTCGTGCAGTCCGCCTTCACCTGTGTTATAAAAAATACCTAATTTTTTGGAAGCTCGAGCAAGGCTTGCGTGCGCGTTATAGCTGATGGAACCGTAGCTCATGGCAGAAAACATGACTGGCATGGAAAGTTCCAGCTGGGGCGGAAGATCCGTATTAAGCGACCCGTTGTTATTGCGTGTGATATGCTGTGGCTTTTTTCCCAGAAAAACACGTGTTTCCATCGGTTCGCGCAACGGATCGATGGGGGGGTTGGTAACTTGGGAGGCGTTGATCAGAATTTTGTCCCAGTATACCGGAAGGGGATTTGGGGTTCCCATGGACGACAACAGAACGCCGCCGCTGTTAGCTTGTTTGTAGATTTCCTTAATGGTGTCGTTTTTCCAGTTCGCATTTTCGCGGAACGAACAGGTATTCTTTACAATTTTCAGCGCATGTGTGGGACATAGGCTGACGCAGCGCTGACAGTCAACACATTGGCTTTCATCGCTGAGCATGGTACCGCTTTCCGAATCATAGCTGTGAACCTCATTTGCACATTGTCTTTCACATACGCGGCAAGCAATGCAGCGGTTTGGATTTCGTAAGACCTCGAATTCCGGTGTTATATATGAAATTCCCATTAAAATGCGCCCTCCTTAACATGCACAATCAACGGTTCTCCACCGCCTGGTGCGTATAAATTGTCAACATCCTCTTCCATCGTGCGTATTGCCGCTTCTTCGCTGGCAATGTATACCTTGTCATTCTTTTCAGCAGCTACCATGGAACGCAGCTTCAGACGGTCATTCAGTGCCATCAATCCGCCCTCAAATCCGAGGATGATGGAGAACGGTCCTGTGATCAAAAGACTGGAAAACACGGTGCGCAGATAGGTCATGCGTGTTGCTTGCTCCGAGGGCAAATTTTTGATGGTACTCCAAAATGGCGCTGCAATAATATTTGCGGTTTCTTCCAATGTTAGGTTTTGTCGGCGCAAAAGATAATCGGCAATATAAGTAATAACCTCTGTATCGGTTTGCAGTGTGCATTTATAGCCGAACATTTCAATGTACCGCCGGTTTGCATCATAAGAGGATATTTCTCCGTTGTGCACAATAGAATAATCCAACAATGCGAATGGGTGAGCTCCGCCCCACCAACCAGGTGTGTTGGTAGGATAGCGACCATGCGCGGTCCAGGCATATCCTTCGTATTCCTCAAGACGATAAAATCTGCCGACATCCTCCGGGAATCCGACTGCTTTAAAAACCCCCATGTTTTTTCCGCTGGAAAATACATATGCGCCGGAGAGATTTGTATTGATGTCCATAACTGTCCGTGCCACATATTCGCGCTCGTCTATCTGTAGCCGGGAGAGAATGGTTGGCCGAGGCGCAAGAAAATAACGCCAAATCAGAGGAATATCTGTAATTTGTGGAATTTTGCGAATGGGAATGTTTTCTGCTTTCACAATATCAAAGCGATCGCGCAAAAGCTTTTCACATGCAACGCGTGCGCTATCACGATCATAAAAAATGTGAAAAGCATAGAATTCCCGGTGTTCCGGGTAAATACCATAGGCAGCAAAGCCGCCTCCTAATCCGTTGGAGCGGTCATGCATGGGAATCATACTTTTAACAATGGCTTCGCCGGTCATTTTTTTCCCGATTTTAGAGATTACCGCACTGATTGCACATCCGGAGGGATTGCGAAATTGACCTTCCAGTTCCATATACGCATCCTTTCTTGTTGATTCACCTTTACAAACAGCTTGCAAAGGCAGAAGAGTTGTGGCAGAAAAGACAATGGCGCTCATTCACGTAAAAGGAGACCAAGTCCTTTTAACCTGAATGAACGCCATTGCTCACTTCTATAGCATTATACCTTACCGATGAATGTTTGTCAATTCTTTATCGGAAGAAAAGATGAAAAAGTTTTTAGTATTTATAATTTTATATCAGAAGGTCGTATTTACCAATACAAGATCGGAAAAAAGATAAGGTCATTGACGCTTTGCCGCTTTTATGGTACAGTTACCGCAGAAGAAGTGTCATCCCCGCAAAGAAATACAGCAGAAGTAACAATATGAAAAAAGATGGCTTCCCGTATTGTTAGCAGCGTTGTTGATGGGGCTGTGCTGGCCGGCAACGCAGCATCGCTGCCCTTTGCAGATGTCAGCAAGGGTGCATGGTATTACGATGCAGTGCAGTACGTA